>NZ_CEVWQM010000024.1:0-67449 GCF_982386235.1 Desulfotomaculum sp.
GATAAGATCCCATGGAGACAACATGGTAGATAGGCCGGGAGTGTAAGAGCAGCAATGTTTTCAGCTGACCGGTACTAATCGATCGAGTTCTTGACCAAAGAAGAAGACGCAATACGAAGTAGCTGTTTAGTTTTGAGAGAATAGGTAAGACTATCGAAACAGATAAGAGTATTGAATAGGATAAAGTTTCTGGTGGCGATACCGGAGGGGGTACACCTGTTCCCATCCCGAACACAGCAGTTAAGCCCTTCAGGGCCGATGGTACTTGGAGCTCGCGCTCCTGGGAGAGTAGGTCGCCGCCAGATTAATTTTAAAACCCTACAGTCAGGATGGCTGTAGGGTTTTTTGTTTTGCCAGCAGGTAAGTGCAGGAAGTGGTTGTGTTCTTTACCTTCCCGGGAGACGATGAACCAAATCACCCCTTAAGGACATGCTAGGAATAATAAAAGTTAGCAAAACTTAATTTTTTCTTCCCACCAGCCAAAAGCAACTCTGCCTATTATTTTTTCACTACTTGTTTCTGGTGGAAGATAATTAATAGCAATAAGCCCAACAAAATATTTGCCTTGAAGCGATTTGTATAAGGGAATAGGAATATTAACGGATTCATGAATGTGCATTTTAACACTCCTAAAAAGTTTTTTGAAAATATGTATTCTAATATCAAATCAAAAAGAACCTATATATTGGTGCCGGGTAAATTGATATGGTTGTTAAAAACCTTACAGTTGTAACGCGACTGTGGGGTTTTGTTATGTTTGAGGTGCCGATTGTTGAATTGCTATCATGTTATGGTAATTATAAGTTATTCAACCATCGGACCTTTTTCTAAGCATTGACCTAAATAGTCTAATGTGATATTTTGTAAAAAAATACAGTAATTTCATTTATATTTTAATTAATTAGCATCCTTATTTCAACGGGGGTGATTTATTGAATAATAATCTAATTATGGCCAAACTCCGATTACCTTATTTAGGCAGGGGAATTATAGATAGACACAGGCTGTTATTAAAAATGGCGAATTTTAAGGAGAGAAAAGCAACCTTTGTTGTTGCTCCTGCTGGATATGGCAAGACAGTATTTATTAAACAATTCATGGATTGTGTGAAAGTACCCTTTGTATGGTATCAACTTGATTCCTTTGACAACGACCCTGTAAAGTTTTTCGAATATTTAGTAAAGGGCCTCGTGACAGCTTTACCAGATTTTCGGGTTATTTTACCCGAGTTTAACCCGGAAGATATAAAGGCCGATAAAAAATTTTATAGACTAATGGTCTCTATTCTTAATGAACTAGAAAATAAAGCGAATAATGGACTGATTATTGTTTTTGATGATTTACATTCGCTAAAAGAGACAGAGGTATTAGAGTTTATAGAATATTTTATTAGTTATATTCCGAGCACAGTCCATGTCATCATTTCCTGTAGGTATCAACCAAATTTTTACCTGTTAAACCTCAAGGCCAGTGGGAGTATCGTAGAAATAAACCAGCAGGACCTGAAATTCACGTCAACAGAAACTACGATGTTATTTAATGTAACAGATGAGTGCTATTTTGATGAAGAATATCTCGCAGCAGTTCACGGTAAACTGAGCGGCTGGGCTTTGGGTTTAAAGCTCTTTAAATTGGCATTTAGAGATGCATTGGATCAATCAACGGATACTGCATTATTTAAGGCCAAGAATGAAATATTTGACAACATCTTCAACGAGTTATATATGGGTCTCCCACCAGAAATTCAAAAATTTTTGCGGTATACTTCCGTACTCGAAAACATGACGCCGGGGGCCTGTAATTATATGCTTGACATACAGGATGCTGGGAAGAAGTTAAAATATATTGAGAGGAAAAACCTCTTTATTACAGTTACAGGTTCGGGGGACAAGATTTCATACAGGTATCATGATGTTTTTAAGGAATATTTAGTTAGTTTGATTGAAAATAAAAATGAAGTCTATGCCAAAGCGGGCCACTATTATATGCAAAGTGGTTCTAATGAACAAGCAGTAGAGTGTTTCAGATTAGCCAATAATGATGTCATGCTGGTAAAGGCGATCGAACAGACAGGAGAGCAAATGCTTCAACAAGGAAGATTAAAGACGGTCGAAGCTTGGCTTTCCATACTGGAGGAAAGGGGACTTTTAAACAGTCCAGTATTAATCATGCTAAAAGTAGAGCTTCTGTCTTATGGCGGAAGTTTTGGTGAGGCAGGGGACTGGATTAATCAAGCCTTCCATTTATTCAAGGAGACTGGCGACAAAGAAAGGTTGGTGAGAACAGCAATCCACAAGGCCAGGATTCTTAGGTACCGAGCTTCCTTTTCGGAAAGTACAAAATTTATAGACCGCTTTATGGAAGCTACAGAAGAAATTCCGGATATGTATAGACTGGAAATAGCTGCTGAAAAGGTTTACAATCAATGGCTGACGGGAAATATAACGGCAGCCATCGAAACGGCGAAATTAGCCCTAAGCCATAAAGAAAGCCGGAAGAATGAGAAAGCAGCGGCAAGACTTTCCAAGTATATGGCTGTTTTATACAGCCTGCGAGGGAGTTACTCCGTTGCGTTGGAGCTTTATCAACAGATTTTAGATTCCTGCCAGGGCAATGAGGATACCCTCGAACAGGGGTCCATTCCACTGTATATGTCCTGTATATACAGGGAGCGGGGTGATCCGGCAAGGGCACTGGATATGATGAAACGATCGTTGGACAGGAAACAAAGGGTCGGTTTTACCGAGGATTTGCATCTGATTTATTTCAATATAGCAATTACCTTACTCGGTTATGGGGAACTGCGAGAAATTGACCACTACTGCCGGCTGGCACAGGATGCTTTTAAACAAGCCGGAGGACAGCTTACATGTTATGAAATGATGCTGAAAGCTTTTCAAAGTGCAACTTTAACATATTTTAAGGGAGAAGCTTCCCAAGAGGCAGAATCTTTGATGGAACAAACGGTTAGTACTCTTAATAATGAATCGAAGTATATGCTGGTTTATATCACATCTTATTTCGTCATTTATTATCTTAAATACAAACAGCATGAGAAGGCCAATGGGCTATTAAAACTGGTCCTAGCTGTGGAAGAAACCAGCGGACTTAAATCTCAAGTAGCCATTCTCTATGGTCTAAAGGCCGTGATCTTAAAAGAAAAAGGTGACCAAAAAGGTGCAATTGCATTTACTAAACAAAGTTTAGAGTTGGCTGCGGCTGAAAGATATGAAAGGTTTTTTCTGACCTTTCCAGAGCTGTTTCCCTGCCTGGAAACTGCTATCGTAAATGGGATAGAACAGGAATTTGTAGAAAAAATAATTTCCCGTTATGATGCGCGGTTCATGCCACTGCTTTTAAACTTACTAAAGCATCCAGACACCAAAGTTCGCGGCAAGGTGGTAAAATTGATAAAAAGTGGTAATTACGGGCCAATACGAAAGGAAATAGAGTTGCTTTTCTTTGAGCCCGATATACGGGTGAGAGACACGGGATTTGCTTTATTAAAAGAAATGACTGTAGAAGAGGAACAAAGGACAAAACTTTTTGTTCGTTGTTTAGGAAACCTAAAGGTGTACCGATACGATGACTGGAACAATTCCCTGGTTTGGCGCACATCAAAGGCAAAGGAGCTTTTTGCCTATCTTCTGCACTGGCAAGAACAACCTGTTTTAACCGAAAGGATTCTGGCCGACCTATGGCCGGATACCAATGTTGATAAAGCTCGCAATCTTTTTCATACCAATCTTACACATGTAAAAAAATTGCTAAAACAGTGTGGGCTTAACGATAATCTGCGGAGGTACCAAACTGGATATGCACTGGCTACTCGGGGTATGGTCTGTGATCTTTGGCTGCCTAATGCCAGTGGATACAGAGGTGTATACCTTGAGGATATCTATTCTGATTGGCCGGAGGTCAGGCGATTAGAACTGGAGCAAGAGATTCTTACAAAAAAATAGGTTCATTTAGCTTCCTCTACAGGAAGATATTTATCTGGGCACTTATGTGCCCTTTTTTGTTTTGCCAAACAGCAATAATCACCGAAAATTGAGCACGGGTTGAATATTCTGTTTTCTATAATTTACATATAATTGATGTGCGAGAAGTAGTTCCGTGTTTCTCTCCACTTGAAAGCAAGAAAGCACATCACAAAGTGACTGAGAATTTTGTCAGGATTCCAGTGAAATACGGGTTTCACTTGAGGTGCTTTTTGCTTATCTTTTTAAATTATCCAGAGCGGTACACATGGTTTTTCTAGCATATTTATTTCCGGGAAAACAGTTCAAGTAAAAATTATAGCATGAAAAATGGAAGAGCATGTAACAGGATTTTTTGACTAACACGTGCCCTGACAGGCTGGCAGGCACAATTGAAAGTAAAATCTTGTTTGGAAAATGTTTGGAGATGCAATGTAAAATTTTTTTAGGAAAAAGGCCCCATAATAATGAACGATCTGAATATAAGTGTATCGTGCTACTAAGTTTGTTACCTAAAATTGGATGGTGGCAAAAGTTGAAATTTACAGTCTCAACCACAGATCAGGCAAGAATAAAAATATTATTGCTGGCACTGACCCTGCTGGTGGTAATTATGACCTATACAGGAACCCTGAACTACATGACTTATGCAGATAATTATAATAAATCCCTGGTAAGCACTTATTCCGTTGCCGGCAATGAGTTAGTTAGGAAAATAGAATATGCCTTATATTACGGGAAGTCGATGGAAAATTTTTACGGCATGAGCGATACCTTAAAGGAGTTAAAAGAAATTGTTAAAGAGGTTGAGCAAGTAAATATAATTTCGCCCGGTGGGGAGATCTTATATGATTTGAACGGTTTTGCAACGAATAAAACATTGCCTGAGGAGTTGCTAAAAACAGCCACTTTTCAGCAGGGGATGATCAATGATCAATGCAGCTACCAGTCATTCGCAGGAAAGCATTATATATTCCTAAAGATTTTTGGGCCGGATGCGAAAGCTATTGCTGCCTTGGAAATGGTTTTTCCAAGGGAATTATTTCAAAACTCGATCGATAAAAACCAAAAGGAATTAGTTGCATATCTGGGTGGCGTAGTCTTACTCGCATTTTCCTTATTATACCTACTTCTATTAAAGACCAACCTTTTAACCACGGACAGTAAGGTAAATAGGAAAAGGATTTTTATTACCTTTATTGTAGTTTTAAGTTCGGTTCAGTTGTTGTATTGCGGCCTTAACTATCATCTTTTTAAAAAGGCCTATGTCCACTTGGCCCTGCAAAGTAAAGGCTTTGTCGAGAGCACGGTGGCCCAAAACATGGAAAAGGTTTACCGTATGGGGATCAGCCTGTCAGATGTGGACGGGGTAGAAGAATATTTGGAAAACATTAAGGCCGGGCTGCCTTTAATTGAAAGCATCGATGTTATAAAGCCAGGCGGCGGTGCGGGGGAAGTTGTGCTTGATCCAGCTAATTCCCTGGAGGTTGCCCAGGTTAGAGTTAGTATTTCCTCTGCTTATATTGATCGGCTGATGTTCAAAATTTTGCTGGACATGATAACTGTCCTGGTGATTTCTTTCCTTTTTATGATTGAATTAACCCTATTGGCAACCATCTTAATGAGTAGAACAAGCTCCCAGGGAGAACAGGAGATGTTTAAACCACCTCTTCTGCATGCTTCCCAGTTAATTAGAGGATTAATATTTACTGTTAATATTTGCGTTTTTATGTCTATTACCTTTGTTTCCATCGTGATGCAAAAGTTATATCAACCCCTGCTGGGCTTACCCCGGGACGTGGTGCTGGGGCTGCCAATTTCTGCTGAAATGCTGGGAGGTATACTGGCCATTTTAGTGGCCGGGTTACTGATCGATAAAAAGGGCTGGAGAAAAATTTTTTATACGGGTGCAGTGTTGATAGCAGTGGGAAATTTGTTTTCGTGGCTAAGCTCCAGTGCGATTCTTTTTATTTTTTCCAGAATCCTAGCCGGTTTAGGCATTGGCTTTATCTTAATGGCTTTGCGCAGTTTAGCGGTCTCCTTGCCGGAAAGAAATATTGCCATTGCAGAGTTTTCTGCTGGTTCCATAGCTGGATTAAATTGTGGTGCAGTTATCGGGGGCATGTTGGCCGACAGAATTGGCTATCAGCCTGTTTTTTGCTTATCTGCAGCCATGGTGCTTTTTTCCTGTGTTTATGTAAACAGGTTAATGGCAGGTTTAGAAATTGGGTGCAGGGTTACCAGTAAAATCTCTGCCTGGAATAAGTTTATCAATTTTATAACCGACAGAAGTGTTCAGATATTTTTGTTGTTAATATTCGCTCCCTTCTTTATTGCCGGAACATTTCTGGATTATTACTTCCCATTATTTGCCAAAGGACATGGTCTCTCTCAAGGTGACATCAGCCGAGCTTTCTTGTTAAATGGCTTGTGCATTATCTACCTTGGCCCGGTTTTAACCAAGTTTGTGACCCACTTCGGGGATAAAAAAGGGATTGTGGCTTCATTGTGCGTGTGTGTTTGTGCGTTGGCGGCTTTTACCCTTTGGGGTACCATTCCCGCGGCTATTGTAACGGTTATTCTACTTGGTATTGCTGAAAGCTTCGGGGTGGCCATGCAGACAAGTTATTTTTTAAACCTAAAAACAGTTAAGAACTTGGAGATAAGCAAAGCCATTGCATATTTTAGTGTAATGGTCAACGCCAGCAGGATGGTTGGTCCTATTATTTTTGGTCTCACCCTAGCCCTGGATCTGAGAATGGGAGTGGGGTTGATAGCTGGGATTTTATTTATTTTGCTGATCATATTTATGCTCATACCTCATAGATACCATGAGCAAAGCCAATAAAAAGGGGAAATGGGGGCGGTGATATGAATAGGCTTGCTAAAATACTGTTTATTTGCCTTTTTTTATTATCTACAATAACTGGCTGTTTTAGTGCAGATTTGGCTAAACAAAGAGCAAAACAGGCTGGCAAAGGAGCGAACATTATGATTGGAGTTCCTGTTCCCCATGAATTTACCGAAAAAAATACCGGGTTTTTAAAGGGTCTAACCTTAGCCCTTGAGGATATTAATGACAAGGGAATAAATGGTAAAAAAATTCAGCTGGAAATTGCGGATGATCAGGCGGTTTTTAAAGATGCTGTGGACATCGCGCAAAAATTTTCTCAAAACACCCGCATGACGGCAGTAATCGGTCACTGGTACTCAGATATTTGTATTCCGGTGGCAGCTATCTATGAAAAAGCTGGCATGTTGGAAATAGTGCCCACCGTATCGAACCCTGAGCTGACGGAAAATAATTTCTGGTACGTCTTTCAAAACATACCCAGTGATAAAAAAGTGGCAGGACAAGTGTGCCAGTATGCCTTGCAGCAGGGGTATAAGAAGCTGGTTGTTTATTATGAAGATAGCTCCTATGGACGGAATTTGGCCGATGCCTTTGAAAGAGAAGCAGAAGCGAAGGACATGAAAGTGATTGATAGAAGTTCAGGCCTGGTAAGTGATGTAGACCTTAAAAGGGCCCATGATAAATGGCAGGCCTTGGATTTTGATGCTGTTTTCCTGGCCTTGAATATGCCCGAAGGGGCACAGTTCATTAAAGAAATCAGAAAAATCAATCCAAGCATCCCGATTTTATCCGGCGATGGTCTGGATGTAAATGAATTTACGAGTACCCTGGGAAAGGATAGCGAGGGCGTGGTGATAGCCAGCATATCCAACCCCCACAATGAAAAACCCGAATTTAAGAAATTTGCCAACCGATACAAGCAGAGGTATGGTGAAGAACCCGATGTGTGGGCTGTACAGGGCTATGATTCACTGCTACTAATTGCACAGGCAATTGAACAAACGGATAGTTGCTCACCGGCGGTGTTGGCTGCTTATCTGCGGGATATGGAAAGTATGAAGCTTATTTCAGGTGATATCTCTTTTAATGAGGACGGGGAAATTCAGGGCAGAGAAATATATATGAAAAAAGTAGTGAAAGGCACCTTTGAATATCTTAATTGACCATCATAACCGGAGGAGGTAAGGACATTATGGCCGAAAATAAGGTTTTCCGAAAAGTATCCCTGGATCGCCTATCTTCACCGGAAGAGTTGGATCAGCGTCTAACAGTTACATCGCCCATGGGTTGGCTGGCCTGTCTGGCGATTGCTTTATTAATCTTAGCCGGCATTATTTGGGGGATCTTTGGGAAGATACCCGACAAGGCCATCGGTGAAGGAATTATTATTTCCAGCGGTGGTGTTACGAATGTAATTTCCCAGGTCAATGGACATATAACGGATGTCAAGGCCCAGGAAGGTGATTACGTAAACAAGGGAGATGTAATTGCTAGGGTAGAACAAACGGAAATTGTCGATAAAGTAAATCAACTGAAAGAGGATTTGGAGGTTATCAAAAATCTGGACACGGATAACCCCCAGTTAAAGGATAATAAGCTGAATTTAAATGTTTATGGGCAAATAATTGAAAATATTGAGGATATGGAATACGCCAGGACAAACCTTGACGTTCAGAGAGCAAATTTAACATCTGCAGATAAAAGTCAGGCGATCAATCTGGAGCAGGCTAAATGGGAACTGGAGCAGGCAACGTTGCAACTGGAAAAGGACAAGGAGCATTATGAAAAATCAAAATACCTGTTTGATCATGCTGTGTTATCCCAACAAGAATTCACAGATGCTGAGCGTAATTTTATATTGAGCGAAGCAGCTTTACAAAACAAAAAAGAAAAACTGCAGAATCTAATAGCGGAGGCCAATGTATTACCTCGGTCACAAGTTCTACAGGCTGAGCAGAATTTAGATGTATTAAAACAAAAGCTCAAGGATACCAGGTTGTTAATGGAAAAGGATTTGGAAAAACAAATTGCCAAGATGCAGTTGGAGCTTATAAATAGCAGTGAGATCACTGCTGACGTTTCTGGACGTGTTGTGGAGTTGCAGGTTAAAAAAGGTGGACTGCTGGGAACGGGCAACAGTGTTTGCAGTATTGCTAGACAGGAAAAAGAAGCAGAATCACTGACAGTGGTAATATACATGCCTGTGGAGCAAGGAAAAAAAGTACGGCCTGGCATGGCGGTCAACATTTCACCCAGCACAGTTAAAAAAGAAGAGGATGGGTTTATGCTGGGAAACGTGAAGTCCGTTTCCCAATATCCGGCCAGCAGTCAGGGCATGATGCTTACCCTAGGCAACTCGGAACTGGTAAATCGATTGACGGGTCAGGGTTCGCCCATAGAGATTCGAGTGGAATTGGTAAGGGATAGCAGGACAGTGAGCGGATATAAATGGTCCACACCCGAGGGGCCGGAAATGATCATTGATAGTGGTACCTTGTGTTTGGGAGAAGTTAAGGTAAGTGAAGAGAGGCCCATCAGTATGGTTATTCCCTTTATAAAAAGGATATTGCCTATTTAATGAAGCACTTCAATATTGGGGTGATTGCCTTGAAAAAAAAAGGTGAGATAAAAAAGGTTCCGTCTATTTTACAAATGGAAGCAGTGGAATGCGGTGCTGCATCCCTGGCCATGATTTTTGCCTATTATAAAAAATATCTCTCCCTTGAGCAACTTCGGGTTGATTGCGGGGTTACCCGGGACGGTGTAAAAGCAGTCAATATACTCAAGGCTGCCCGGAGACACGGATTTGAGGCCAAAGGCTTTCGCAAAGAACCAGAAGATCTCAAGGAGATGGCATTGCCTGCCATTATTCACTGGAACTTTAATCATTTTGTTGTTCTTGAGGGGTTTCGTGAAGGCAAGGTCTATATTAATGATCCCGGCAGTGGGCCTAAGGTGATTTCAGAAGAAGAGTTTGATTTATCCTTTACCGGAGTAATCTTGACCTTTCAACCCGGGTCGGATTTTCAACCCAGCGGTCAAAAAAGTAATTTTTTAGACTCTTTAAAAAACTGGGTCAAAGGGTCTCAAACAACACTGGGTTACCTGGTTGTTATTGGATTATTAATGGTGATACCGGGGCTCATTGTTCCTGCCTTTTCCAAGATATTTATTGATAATATTTTACTGGCCGGCAAGGAAGACTGGCTTAAACCTTTACTTTGGGCTATGGGCACAGTGGTTGTTTTACAGGCTGCCCTTACCTGGCTGCAGCAGTATTACCTACTGCGAATGGAAACAAAAATAGCCCTGACCAATGCGGGAAAATTCTTTTGGCATATTTTCAGACTGCCGGTGCTTTTTTTTCAACAGAGATCCGCCGGTGATATTTCCAACAGGATGCAAAGCAATGACCAGGTAGCTGCCTTTTTATCAAGGGAATTGGCCGAAACGGTTATCGGTATGATCACTCTGATCTTTTATTTAATTGTGATGTTGCAGTACAGTGTATATTTGACCCTTATTTCCCTGGTTATTGGTGGCATAAGTATTGCCTATCTGATTTATTCGTCCAATAAAATCGAAACGATGAATAAAAAACTGTTGCAAGATAAGGGTAAGGTGATGGGTTTTTCTATTTCCGGCTTATATATTATTGAGACCTTAAAGGCAACTGGTTCTGAGTCGGACTTTTTTGCCAAATGGTCAGGTTACCATGCCAAGGAGATTAATGCCCAGCAAAAGTTAGGCCGAACCACGCAAATCCTATTTCACCTGCCAAATTTCTTAGCGGAGTTTGCCGATGTCATGATCCTGTTTGTGGGTGGGATTATCATTATTAACGGCAACCTGACCATTGGTTCCTTAATTGCTTTCCAGGGTTTGCTGGCCAGTTTCATGAATCCGGTCAACAGTTTGACCCAAATGGGTATGAGGATTAAGCAGGTTCAGGGGGATATCAACCGACTGGAGGATGTTTTTAAATACAAAGTGGATGAAAATGTCAACCGAGAGATAACCGTCAACAACGAAGAAGACAATTATAAAAAGCTGGAGGGATATATAGAGATCAAGGATCTAACCTTTGGCTATAACCCCTGGGATCCTCCATTAATTGAAAACTTTAACCTTACATTAAAGCCCGGTTCCCGGGTGGCACTGGTAGGCGGTTCAGGCAGTGGAAAAAGTACAGTGGCCAGGTTAATTACAGGTATCTATCAGCCATGGTCTGGGGAAATTCTGCTGGATGGCGTGAATAAAGACCAACTTCCACGGAGTGTAATAACGAATTCGTTAGCTGTGGTTGACCAAGATATCACGATGTTTGATGGGACTATTAGGGAGAATCTCACCATGTGGGATGCTACGATACCGGAATTTGAGCTTATACGTGCTGCCAAGGATGCCTGCATCCATGATGTTATTTCTACCAGAGATAAAGGATACGAGTACCGGGTACGTGAAGGCGGCGCGAACTTTAGCGGCGGACAGAGGCAACGATTCGAAATTGCTAGGGCATTAACCGGCAACCCTGCGATCTTGATATTGGACGAAGCAACCAGTGCCCTGGATGTGCAAACGGAAAAGATGGTTGATGAAAACATTCGCCGGCGCGGCTGTACCTGCGTGATTGTTGCCCATCGTTTGAGTACAATTCGGGATTGTGATGAAATAATCGTCATGGATAAAGGAAAAATTGTTCAGCGCGGTACCCATGAGGAAATGAAAAACACCGGCGGGCCTTACGCTGAACTAATAAGTGCCAGTTAGTACTACAGCAGTATCAGAGCAAATGGGGGTTGGACCGTGGACATTTTATTGGACTTGGAATTTAACGAGATAAGGGCTGAGGGCAACAACCCTTTACTCCTTGATGCCGGTAAAATGTGGGTTGTTAAAAAAGGACAAATTGATATATTTGTTGCCAAGGTTTCAGGCGGTAATACAATTGGCCGCAGAAGATATTTGTTTACCTGTGAAAAAGGGGACATCCTTCTGGGAAATGAGCCTGTTGTCAGGGAGCAGGAGCAGTACAGGTTACTGGCCGTGGGGAGCACGGGAACCAGTTTGCTAGAGACTGAATTTCTGCAGTTATTTAATGTGACGATTGGTGAAAATATCAAATTTCTAATCGATCTATTAGAAAAGTGGGTCAGGCATTGGGACGGTATTGGGATTAAGGAAAAACCCCAGTTTGAACTGGCTACGACACAAAACGCTATACTGGATGCCATTGTTGAATTTAATAAAGCAGCTTTTAACCAAGTTGTGGAGCTATCTATTACTGAAAAAAAGCAAGAATTGTTAAGGAATAAACTAAAAAAAGAAAAAGATGATTATTTCATGAGTGCCGGTTTGCGCAAGCTGGCCAAATCAATGAAGCGGCAAAAAGAACCCACTGCAACTGAACAGGAATTTTCGGTGGATCATTTGCTGTTCAGGGCTTGTGCGGCGGTGGGCAGGGCCAAGAATATAAAAATTGTCCCTTCCAACGAGCTCAAAAAAGGAAACCCAGCGTCAAAGGACCTACTGGGGGATATCGCCAGATCATCCCAGATTAGAATAAGACAAATTATCTTAAAAGAAAAGTGGTGGAAAGAAGATAACGGTGCTTTGCTGGTTTACAAAGAAGAAGACGGGCGACCGGTGGCGTTATTGCCGTTGTCGCCGACAAAGTATGAGTTATACGATCCTTCCGACGAGACCAAGGTCATTGTAGATGACAGTGTAGCCGATTCTCTTAAGCCCCATGCCTATACCTTTTATCGTCCCCTTCCCCAAAAGGTGATCGGTTATAGTGATTTGCTTAAATTTTTAGCTGGTGGGATTTGGCAAAGGGATCTTACGATGCTTTTGACCATGGGTATTTTGGGGGGATTATTGGGCATGCTGACCCCCGTGGTGACGGGAATCATTTTTGACAGTGTGATCCCAGACGGTGAAAGGGTACTATTGACCCAAATCGGTTTTTTGCTTATGTCAATAGCAGCAACTACCTTTGCTTTTAACCTGACCCGGGCCTTTGCCATGCACCGGATGGAAGGAAGAACAGAGTCTGATTTGCAAGCAGCTATCTGGGATCGGTTATTGAATCTGCCCGTACCCTTTTTTAAGAATTACACCGCCGGTGAATTGGCAGGGCGGGCTATGGGCATCAGCCAGATCAGGAGTATCCTGTCCGGTGCCGTTGCCAACACGGTTATCTCAAGTATTTTCTCGGTTTTTTATTTTTTATTATTGTTTTACTACAGCTGGAAACTGGCCCTTATTTGCACGGGTATTGTCTTATTCGTGATGTCTATCTCCCTCTTATTCGGCTATTTACAAATTCGCTATGAACGACAATTGGTGGATTTGAGAAATAACCTTTCAGGGAAGATTTTTAATTTGCTCAGCGGCGTAAGCAAAATAAAAACATCCGGGGCAGAAAAGAGGGCCTTTCATAATTGGGCTGAACAATTCAGCCGGATTAGGGATATTACCTATCAAAAGGAAAGCCTGGGCAATAAGTTAGTTGTCTTTAATTCGACTGTTAATGTTATCGCAACAGGGATAATTTTTTATGCCCTGATAAAAATGCAAAATGTAGACCTGGTTGCAGGTGAATTTATCGCTTTTAACTCGGCCTTTGCAAAATTCCTAAGTTCGATGCTGCAAATATCAAATGTGGTGTTGCAGCTCAATATTATCAAGCCCTTATACGAAAGAACAAAACCTATTCTGGTAACTTTGCCCGAGTTTGACCTGGAAAAAGCGGAGCCCGGTGAACTTCAAGGCAATATAGAGGTTAGCCATGTCAATTTCCGCTATGAAAAAGACAGTCCCTTGATCTTAGACGATGTCTCACTGGATATAAAACAGGGGGATTATGTGGGCATTGTGGGGCCTTCAGGCAGCGGCAAATCTACCTTGTTCAGGGTGCTATTGGGCTTTGAGAAGCCGGAATCCGGACAGGTTTATTATGATCAACAGGATCTGGAAAATGTTGATATACGGGGCATTCGTCGTCAACTGGGTGTGGTTCTCCAGGGCGGTCAATTAATGTCCGGCAGTATATTTGATAACATCATCGGTGCAAACCCTGGTTTAACCATTGATGATGCCTGGGCAGCGGCCCGTATGGCCGGTATGGAAGAGGATATTAAAGGTATGCCCATGGGTATGCACACCATGGTCAGTGACAGTGGCGGCACACTCTCCGGGGGACAAAAACAGCGGCTATTAATTGCCCGGGCCATTATTTCCAAGCCTAAGATTGTTTATTTTGATGAAGCTACCAGTGCTCTGGATAATAAAACCCAAAGGATTGTCAGCGATAGCTTAGCCAGACTAGATGCAACGCGAGTCGTCATCGCCCACAGATTGAGCACAATTGCCGAATGCAACAAGATCATTGTTTTGGACCGGGGACGGGTGATCGAATCCGGCACCTATGATGAGTTGTTTGAACAAAACGGTGTATTTACTCAGTTAGCTAAAAGACAGCTGGCTTAGTTTTCGAGGGGGTAGGACCATGCAAGGACAATTGTTATTTTTACGGGAGAATCATTTCGAACATACCAATGATACGTCCTGGGAAGAGATACCCTTGCAGGATGAACTTTTTGTCAGAGACTGGGAGGAATATATAAGCGATATTTCTCAACAGGGTTTTATCGCTTCGTTATCAAAAAGATTGGTGCAGCTTAATTTTCCGGTAAGGGAAGGAATGAGCCAAAATTCCAATTACCAACTGGCAACCAGGAGAGGGGCAGACATTTCTAAAATGCCTGAAACAACGAAGGTTGAACTGAAAGAGCCTGGCCATATTAAGGTGTATCTTTATCAAACATTGGCCGGCAGAATACCAGTAATACAGGTCAGTGACAGGAGCGATTTTGAGACCTTCGTGCGTGTGTTTGCCCACCGGAATGAACCGGTACCGATACCACCTTCCATGGGAGCCTGTATGATTAAAGGTTATAACAATTGGGATCGGGTAAAAAATTACAAGGAAAAATGGCAAAGAGATAACGCTTATAAAGAAAACGCAGATTTATTGTGGCAACTGGCATTTGAGAAGATGAAATCTCAAACGGAATTTTACAGGGATACCTTTTTAATCTTAAGCAATAAGGAATACAGCAATGTTCCCGCCAAGCTGCTGGGTATTGCCGATGCAGAGTGGCGGCGATTATCCTTGCTGCTTCGCCGGGAACATGAGGCCACTCACTATTGCACGCTGCGGTTTTGGGGCTCGGCCCGCAATCATTTATTGGATGAGCTGATTGCCGATTATATGGGCCTGGTTGCTGCCACAGGCAGTTATAAGGCCCAATGGTTTCTCTGTTTTATGGGTTTAGAAGATTATCCTGCATTCCGCACCGGGGGCAGACTGACGAATTATTTAAAGGACAGGGAGTTATCAAATAGGGCCTTTGAGGAATTAAAGTCTTATATCCATCAGGCAGCCCATAACCTAGAAGTGTTTAGTAACAAATATGCCCCAATTGTCTATCAGGGTGAGGGAAAATATCAGATGCTGTTAGCCATGGCCAAGATGAATTTAATTGAGTTGGCAGCAGAAGATATGGAGAAAAAATTACTCGATAGATTGGGAGGCCTTTTTGGGGGAGGTGCACAAAATTGAGTTTAGACCGTACACCTGTACAGGAAGCGCAATTGGATGTATCGGATGACTTTTCTGAAATATATCATAAATATTTTCCAAGGCTTTACAAGTACATCCTTTATAGGGTGGGTGACCTTAATAACGCAGAGGATCTGGTTAGTGATGTATTTGAAAAGGCACTGGCAAAATACAACACGTACTGCCCGGATAAAGGTAAGTTAAGCACCTGGCTATTTACCATAGCGAACAATACCCTAACTAATTATTTTAAAAAGAAAAACCAGAATACAGAGCGAATTAATCTTAATCATGTAGAAGCAAGAGATCGGCTGGAGGACTTGATTATCGACCGGGAACTAAAAGAAGTCCTTCTGAGGTCAATGGCGTATCTGAATGACAGGCAGAAAAATGTAATTGCCCTGAAATTTGGGGCCTGCTTAACCAATCGTCAAATCGCTCAGATGATGAATATAACAGAAAGCAATGTTGGAACCATTATCTTCAGATCCTTAAAAAAATTAAAGGATGTATTGAAGGAACAAAATATTATTTTTTGATCAAAATTGTGATTAGAGGTGTAACCAATGAATGATAAAAATTCCTTGGAGTCCTTTGTTTCAGATATAGATAAAATAGTTTTTGGCGAGTTAAGTGTTCAGCTTGAGAGGGATGATTGCGATGATGAGTACAAGGAATTATTATTCCTTGCTCAGATGCTGGTGCAAGCAGATTATTCCCAGGAAAGCCAGGGGCTGGTAAAAAAGGTGATCCCGAAACTGCAGAAAAACGACGAAATGGCAGATGATGAACTGGATATGGTTGCCGGCGGGGTGAATATGAACAAAATGACAGATGAACAAGGGAAAAAAGGTGGCCGATAGGCTGGGAGAGTATCACTAAGGGCTGATGTATAGATAAATTTAACTAAATATGCAAAAAGCATGTGATACCTTTTTGCTTTGCTTGTATAAGAAAGTAGCAACTTAATTACTGGGTATGCTGTAGTTTAGTTGATAACGGATGCGTGAACCAAGCACGAGTTTTCCCCGGAATAATAATAAGAGGAGGCTAAAAGTTATGGAATCAACTGTTTTAACAACCTATGAGCTGAACCAACTAATTGGCAAAAAGGTCGGTGAGAATGAGGAATTTCGTCTGGCACTATTAAATGATCCCATTGCAGCACTGGAAAAGGAATTTGCGGTCAAGTTTCCCGAGAATATTAAAGTGGAACTGCACGTGGAAAGCAGTAATGTGCTGCACCTAATTATTCCGGCTGCAAATACCGACGAATTGACGGATGATCAACTGGTAGATGTAGCGGGTGGTGTGATAAACCCGGGAAGTATGGTGGTTGCATATGGGATAACACCTGGCAACTGGAATTGGCCTAAGTGGTAGAAAAGACCATGATGCTTGGTAAACCAGTAACGGCGGTCTGGGAAATAACCATGGGATGCAACATGAGGTGCAAGCACTGCGGCTCCGGCTGCAGTACTGCCCTCCCGGGGGAATTATCCACCGAAGAAGCCCTCAAAGTATGTGATGAATTAGGGGCAATGGGACTCCAATGGGTAACTCTTTCCGGCGGCGAACCTACCACCAGGGATGACTGGCCCTTAATCGCGGCAAGGTTGCATAAAAATGGTGTGATTCCCAACCTGATTACCAACGGCTGGCTATTTGATGAAGGGATATTGGAGCGGGCCATTCATGCCGGAGTGGGAACCATTGCCTTCAGTGTGGATGGCCTGAAGGAAACCCATGATTTCATACGCAGGGAAGGTTCCTTTGTGAGAATCATGCAGGCCATGGAATTATGCCGCTCCAGGGAGATAGACGTAAAGGCCATCACAACCATTAATAAGATGAATCTGGGCGAGTTAAAGGAGCTTAAGAAACAGCTGGTGCTGCGGGGTGTCAAGGGTTGGCAGGTACAGATGGGATTTCCCATGGGCAACATGGCCAACCACAGCGGCATGGTAATAGAGCCGGGAGATATTGATACTGTAATTGATTTAGCCTACCAGTGCATGGTGGAGTCTTCCATCGAAGTTATACTGGGGGACTGCGTTGGCTATTTTAATCTAAAAGAAATCGAATTATTCAAGAAAAGATGTGGGGGCACCTACTCCCGGCAGGGATGCAGCGCAGGCAAATACACCTTTGGGATACTTCATAATGGTGATATTTTAGGCTGTACCTCCATCCGGGATAAAGAATTTATAGAAGGTAATATCAGACAGACCCCCTTAAAAGATATTTGGGAAAACCCGAACAATTTTAGTTGGAACCGCAACATGAAGAAAGAAAGCCTGGCAGGTTTTTGTCAAAAATGCCGGTTTGGGGATCGGTGCTTGGGTGGCTGCTCCAATAGCAAGCTGACCACCGGGGGCAGTGTTTATGCCGAAAACCAGTATTGTTCTTATAATTATGCCAATAAAAAAAGAATTGAGCAGTACGAGCACATAAAAACCGAAGAGCTTATCGCCATGGCAAGGAAATTTGCTGCAAAGGGGTATTGCCAATTAGCTGAAACAGCCCTCTTTGTAGTCCTGCAAAGAGCTGGCGCGGAAAGTAATGTGAATTTATTAAACCTTTATGGCTACGTTAGTTTTAGGTTGGGTAATTATCATGTTGCCCTGAAAGCAAATGACAGAGTACTTCAACTGGAGCCCAATGAAGTCTATGCCCTTAAAGGAAAAGGACTATGTCTTTCGCGCTTAGGCAGCCCGGAAGAAGGCATAGCACTTTTAAGGAAAGCAGTGTCCTTAACGGATGAAAACTTTATGGATCCTTATTTAGACCTGGCCATTGTATTGTCCGAAAACGGTCATCAAGAGGAAGCGATTTCCGTTATTGAACAGGGCCGGCAAAGGTCGCAGCAATTTGTGGTGCAAAGTCAAAAATTATATCAGCAGTTAAAGGGACTCGGTTAAATTATATATCAAATTGCTTCAACCTTTGGGGTGACGAGATGATCGAACAGGGAAAAATAATAAATCAACGGGACTTACAAGTTAACTCCTGCGTGATTAGGATGCTTGATACGAATGATCTGCCTCAACTAATGGCTTTACAGGATTTTGTTTTAAGTTTAATGAAAAGCAGGAGTTTTTGTGTGCCTTTGTCCCCGGAAGAACATTATCAGATCATGAGCGGCAGCGGAGAATCCATAGGGCTGTTTATTGGGGACAGACTTTACGCTGTATGTTCCATTTTATTTCCCGGTCACCGCCAAGATAATATGGCCCGGCAGCTTAATTTCAATGATGAAGAATTGCTTGGTGTGGCCCAGCTTGAATTGTCCATGGTTCATCCCGATTTGCGGGGAAATAATTTGCAAAAGAGAATGGCGGATATACTAGCCCGGCGAGCAAAAAAGAATTACAGATATTTGTTTACCACCGTATCACCCTATAACTATCCCAGCATTAAAACAGTTACTTCAATGGGTCTTCATATCGCCAAGTTGGGTAATCTGTATTATCAATGGGATCGGTATGTTGTGTACAAAGATTATATTAAGCCATTAAAACTGGATAAAAGCAGCAGCATCCAGGTGCCCAACACTTCTTTTAAAGAACAACGGCAGTTATTTGACAAAGGTTATTTTGGTTTTTCCCAGTCTAGGGATGAGGAAGGTATCAAAATCATGTTTGCCAAAAAATTGAGGGAGCAGCATTGAAAAAGACAATCATAATTTCTTTCATTGTCATTAGTTTGTTAACGATAAATTTAAACGGGCTAGTCAACCTGAATCCTTCCCAGGCCACGGCTGGAGAAGATAAGCTTACCCCTGTTATCAGAAAAGATGGCAGCAAGTGGCGCATCGGTTATTGTGAGAGTGAGGGATTTATTACCTACTCCAAAACCTTGGTGGGAATTGTGAATGGTTTGTATGAAAGGGGTTGGCTTACTGACCTTAAAGGGTTTGAGCAGGTCAGCAACAGCAGTGATGCCAAGGAAATTTGGCAGTGGCTGGCAACCAGGGAGGTTAGTCCTTATATTGAATTTATTTACGATGCATTTTACAACATGAAAAATTGTGATAATGATGCAGTTATTAAGCGTTTGAAAATGCAGCAGGATTTGGATCTCATGGTGGTGATGGGAACGGAGGCGGGTGTTGCCTTAAGCGAGGAAACCCAGGGTACCAATATTTTCGTATTTGCCGCTTCGAATGCTGTACGTGCTGGAATTATTGATTCAGTGGAAGATTCGGGGCGTGATCACCTGTGGGCTCATATGGATCAAAGTCGCTTTGAGCGTCAGCTCAGGGTGTTTTACGATATTATGAAATTCAAAAAGTTAGGCATGGTTTACGAGGATTCCGATATAGCGAGGGTATATTCGGCGGTAGATGAGGTTGAAACCCTGGCCGCAGAAAAGGGATTTGAGGTAGTCAAGTATTATGTTGCCGAACCCCGAAATCCGGAGGATTACCAACGCTACTATCGGGAGGTTCAGGAAGCCTATGATAAGCTGGCGACCCAGGTGGATGCAATGTTTGTTACAGTTGCTTCGCTGGAAAGTACCAAGCTGCCGGAGTTATTTACGCCCTTTTATCAACAAAAAGTAGCAATTTTTTCCCAGTTGGGCAATGTGGAAGTTGCAAACGGGGCACTGCTGACGGTGTCGGTGATGGATGAATTAAACGTGGGACGTTTTGGCGCTGACAGCATCATTAAATGCCTTCGGGGCACCAAACCCCGGCAATTAACCCAGTCATTTCAATCTGCACCAAGGATTGTATTTAATACCAAGGTGGCTGAAAAAATAGGTTTTAAAATACCCTTTGAATTATTGATGGTTACGGATGAAGTGTACCGGGAAATCCCGGTACAGCAAAGGTAGGGTAATTTTCCAATCGATCAAAAGCCCTAGGGCCTTTTGAATAAAAAAAATAAGGGGGTCATAATATGACAGAGTCAATGAAGAGCTTTTTTGAAAAGCTGGGCAAAGATGAGGCTTTGCAGAATAAGCTGAAGGAATGCAAAAGCCCGGAGGAAGCCTTTGAGGTTGCCAAAGGTGCGGTTGGTGGATTAAGCTTTGATGATTTTACTGCCACCATGAAGAAACTCAATGAGTCTCTCTCGCAAAAACAGGGTGAACTTTCCGATGCGGATCTGGGGCAAGTGGCAGGTGGCTGGAGTGATGATAATACAGCAACTGTTGTTAGTTCTACCGTTACCGCAGCAGCACCTGCAGCTGCAGCTGCTGTTTAGTGAAACAGAAGCCGGAATAAAGGTAGGGCGGCTTGGGCCGCCCTACCTGCTTCTAACATATCAGTTTTGCGGCAAAAAATTTTATACCATAAGGTGGATTTTAAGATGATCTGGTCCAAATATTTTCAAAACCCTACCTATATGGAAATGACACGAAAAACATTATTGAGTGAAGACCTAAGGCCTTTAATTTTGAAGTTCTGTATGATCAAACAGGGCATGAAACTGCTGGACGTAGGCTGTGGCACAGGCTGTTTTACCCGTTATCTTGCTGCTGGGGCAGAAAACTTAAAAATTGTCGGCATCGATAACGATGCTTTATTTATTCAGCAAGCTCAGGTGACAGCACAGAATAAAGGTATGGCAGATAGGCTTGAATTTATGGTTGGGGATGCCTGTGGGTTGCCCTTTGCTGAAAATAGCTTTGATGGGGTGGTAAGCCATACTTTTTTTACAAGTATAGAAGACCCTAAAAGGGCCTTGGCGGAGATGATGCGGGTAACCAGACCCGGGGGAATGATTATATCCATCACGGCCATGTCCTTTGTTGACCAGACCTGGCATAGGGGCTACTATCCGGTTGAATGTGCCTGGCATAAAGAATTATGCCGGTTGGAAGCAAAGGTATGGCAGATGTACCAGGCAATTAATCCCCTGGCCAATTACACCGGAGGAATACCTTCATCAGAAATACCCCATTTTTTTGCCGAAGCAGGTCTCCATAACGTCTCTTTGTATCCCATTGGCAAGGTTTTCTCCCTAAGCAATGCGGCGATGGCTGCCAGTGAAAAGCAGGAATATATTCTGGGCATGTATGAAGCCGAAAGACAAAAGCTGCTGAACTATCTGGAGCTTGCGGAGACAGAAAAATATATCAGCAGGAAAGAATGCGACCAGTATCTAACTCTGCTGCTGGCCAAGCGAGATTACCTGCTTCAGAATATTGGAGAAAACTACATCTGGGAATGGCAGGGAGGGGCAAATGTGCTGGTGACAGGGGAAGTTGAAAAAGAAAAATATATTCAAAAGAGTGACAAGAATGGATGATTTGAGATATAGCCGGTTTAAGGATGCCTTACCAGTAGATACAGTGTACAAGATCAAGAATATTCTCTACGATATGGGTATTCTAACCATTGACAATTGGCTTGACACCGGCATTGAAGGTTGTTATGCCCTCAGGGTTACAATTGCCGGTACATCCATGGGTACCAATGGTAAAGGAACGGACCCGGCTTATGCAATGGCCAGTGCTTATGCAGAGCTTATGGAACGTATGCAGAATAATATGCTCTATCTTGGCGGCTTAAGCGATGAAGCCATTGCCCATGCAGATTTTCTGGTGGCCCCCGATGAAAGGTATTTTTCCTATGAAGAAATTGCAGCAATGGATCATGTCCTGTTGAATCATGTTATATCCATGAGTATGGGGCAGCCCCCTGAAATCAACAGCAGCCACAGGCTGGCGTGCATAAAAAGCTGGACCCTGTTTAATCCGCCGGGTCATCCTCACAGTGCCATTACTGTCCCCTTCTATAGCTATATCAAGAGGAAGCCCCAATATCTCGTTTATGATATGTATTCCTCCATCTATGGCAGCAATGGGATGTGTGCAGGAAATACCCCGGAGGAAGCCCTGGTACAGGGCTTGTCAGAAATAATGGAACGTTATGTAAACAAAAAGCTGATTACGGACCGGATCACTCCACCAACCATACCGGATCATTATCTGATGAACGATCCGAGTTTGTATAAAATCATCCAGGGCATTCAGCAAAGCGGACGCTATAAAGTTGTGGTAAAGGATTGTTCTCTAGGTAAAAAGTACCCAGTGGTAGGAACCATCATCATCGATACCAGCAAAGGTACCTTTGGCCTGAAACTTGGGGTCCACCCATCCTTTCGAATCGCCCTGGAAAGAACCATGACCGAAGCCTTCCAGGGCCAAAGCATTGAAAGTTTTACCCAAAGCTGCAGCCTGGGTTATGGTGACGACTTCCTAGATCACAGGGATAATGCTGTCAATATTGCCAAGGTTGGAGCAGGTCAATATCCTGCGGCATTACTTTCAGATAAATTCAGCTATGAATTTACACCCTTTATAGCGGAATCTGTGCAGCCCAACAAAGCCATGCTGCAGGGCATGGTTCAGCTTCTGGTTAACCAGGGCTACGACCTGCTGGTGAGGGATGTTTCATTTCTTGGCTTTCCCAGTTACCAGATCATTGTGCCTGGGTTCAGTGAAATGTATCCGGTGGATCTATTGAGGACAAAGGAACTTAAAACATACACTGCCTTATCTAAAACAGTTTGTAATCTTAACCAGGCTTCCAACCTGGAACTGGAAAGAATTATTAGGTATATACGATTTAAAAGGTATTCACTGTTAGAAAATCATATGCACATGATCCTAGGCAGACCCCTTGTCAAGGTACTGCCCGGTGGCAGTAGAGAAGTTGATTTTCTGATGGCTGTGTGTCTGTGCAAGCTTGGCAGATGGGACGAGGCCTGCCGGGTATTTAGGTCGATGGCTCTAATTCATGATGCTGCCGAAGGTGATCAATATTGCTATTATAACTGCCTGGCGGATTATGCTAAGGCAAAATCAGCCGGCGTAGACCGGGCGGAAACCCAGGCTGTTTTGCAGCAATTATACCAGCCGGAGATTGCCCAAAGGGTCTGCCACCAATTAAATCAGCCGGAGCAGGTTTTTGATCGCATTTACCCCCAATTTAGCTGTTGGGACTGCGATAATTGTCAGGCCCTTAAATACTGTTGCTACCAGGAGACTGAGAAAGTATATAAGGTGATCAAGGAAAGATATGTGGCCAATCCGGTAAAGCAGGAGGGACTGGCTGAAATCCTTCATGGCGGAGGTGTTTTATGAGCCTGCTTTTGCATAACAAGTATAAAGAGATTCCGCCATCGGAAACAGTGCATAAAA
Organism: Desulfotomaculum sp.; assembly: GCF_982386235.1. Classification (NCBI taxonomy): domain Bacteria; kingdom Bacillati; phylum Bacillota; class Clostridia; order Eubacteriales; family Desulfotomaculaceae; genus Desulfotomaculum; species Desulfotomaculum sp. The sequence continues at coordinate 23,618 of NZ_CEVWQM010000024.1, forward strand.
TCAGAGGCATCTTGCATGGCCTGGGGATCTCTACCATTGATCGGTGGACGGACTCCAAGGTGGACGGGTGTTGCTCCTTGCGGGTGGAAATTGCGGGAACAGCAGTGGGACAAAACGGCAAGGGGGCAACGCCTGAGTTTGCTCTGGCCAGCGCCTATGCAGAATTAATGGAGAGAATCCAGAATGATCTGCTTTATCCCGGTGATTATGACGAGGCTGTTTGGCAATACGGTAGTTTTTATTATACGCCGGATGAAAGACTGATGAATATCAAGGAACTGGCGGCAGAGCATAACCCATGGGTAGACAAGTTGCTGGAAATAATCAGACAAAGGGATGAACAAATTGAGTCCGGCAGTGCTATGCTTGGTTCACTGGCGGCGAGGTTTTTTAATATTGATGGGGCGGCAGTTGAAAAATATGAATCGCTTAAACCGTGGAGTTTCTCTCGGCCAAAGGGCTGCAGCCATGATTTTGTGACCATCCCCTTTCTCAGTCTGCAGACTGGAAAGCTTTATTATATGCCAGTCTCCATTTTAAGGGCCATCTATGGCAGCAATGGCACCTGTGCGGGTAATACCAGGGAAGAAGCACTGTTACAGGGCTTGTCCGAGCTGTTCGAACGCCATGCCAATGTGCGCATCATTAATGAAAGTCTTTCACCTCCTACCATACCTGAGTGGTATTTAAGTAAGTATGAACGTCTTTACGGCCTAATTAGGAAAATAGAAAAGATGGGGCCTTACAGGTTAATGATCAAAGACTGTTCCCTGGGCGGCGAATTTCCCGTCATCGCAGCTGTCTTAATTAATCTGGCTGCCCGAACCTATGTGGTTAAATTGGGGGCTCATCCGGTGTTTGAAATTGCCCTGGAACGAACCCTTACGGAGATGTTCCAGGGCCGGGATATTTCAACTGCAGCCCAGGCCTGCCGCATTGCCGAGGGCTTTGAACAGGTGGACGGGCCGGACAATTTACACAATATTCTAAAGGTGGCGGCGGGACAATACCCGGAACAGTTTTTTTACGAAAAGTACAGCTATGAATTTACACCCTTTGCCGACCATAAGGGGAAAACCAATAATGAACTGCTGGCGTATGTTATTGGCCAATTCGTGAACCAAGGTTATGAAATAATGATCCGGGACGTTTCCTATCTGGGATTTTGCAGCTTTCAGGTAGTGGTACCCGGCTTCAGCGAAATTTTTAATTTTGGCAGCCAAAGGCTAAGAGAAAAAAACAGCTTGGATGTAATTAGAAATATCCTTAGAAAACTACCCGAAGCCTCTGATGCTGAGGTGGAAAAACTGGTTAGATATTTGTCATATAAAAGGAATTGGCTTCTTGAAAACAGCCTGGAGTTTAGTGCCGGAGTGCCTTTAAAACAGGACTTACCCGGTGGTCAGTTGAGCTGGGATCTTTTACTCGCGGCTTCCTGTTATAAACTGCGCCGATTTAAGGAAGCGTATAGGGGATTTAGTTATGTTGCGACGCATATGGAGAACATGAAAGATGCCAAGGCAGCTTATTATGCCTGTCTAAGGGATTATACCGGAGCGTTAATGAGAGGGATGAAGCATGGGGAGGTCGTTGGTTTTTTAAATCATTTTTATGACCGGGATATTTTAGATCAGGTTGTGCAGCAGGCCGGAGTGCCTCAAGAAATTCTGAAGTGTCTCTATAAATCCCTCGCTTGTTTTAATTGCCAAGCATGTGATGTCAGAACGAACTGCTCCTATGGGGTAATCCGGGAGATGCGGCTCAGGTTAAAGGAAAAGCAGATAGAAAACCCGATCGATCAACAAAAACATATGGCCTGGGGGGATTAAAGTGCCGGATGTATGTATTGTTTCAATGCCTTACGATGTACTGCACATGCCTTCCATCGGTGTGGGGCAGTTGGTTTCGGCAGCTAAGGGAAGGGGTATTGATGCCAAGGCGGTTCATACGAAGTTTTGGTTTGCGGAAAGAATCGGTATTAAAAACTATAATATCATTTTACATTTGTTAAATCCAGCGAGCCTTTTGGCCGAATGGACCTTTTCAAGGGCTGCTTTTCCCGACTTTCATGTTGATGACCACCAGTATCTTGACTTGGCGGTAGCCTCCTATCATGAACAGGAATTTATCGAAATTGTCCTGAATAAATTAAGCGAACATAAAAATATCTTCAAATTTTTGCTGGAAATAAGAAAAGAAGCCACTGCCTTTATCGATGAGGCTGCTACCAGGATACTGGAGATGAAGCCCAGAATTGTTGGCTGCAGTTCAATGTTCCAGCAGCACTGTGCTTCACTGGCACTGCTTAGGAAACTGAAGGAATTGAACCCGGAAATCGTAACCCTCATGGGTGGAGCAAACTGTGAAGGGATCATGGGACAGACCACATTAGAATGTTTTCCCTGGCTGGATTTTGTCATGTCCGGGGAAGCAGATTTAAATTTCCCGGATTTTTGCGAGAAGCTGCTTGCCAAGGGAACCGCTGTCAAGGTGACGGATTTGCCCTATGGCATGCTTTCCCGGGAGTCTGTGCAAATGGTTAAGCATAACGATACCACATGTCCTGTGGCGTCAATCGATGATTTGAATCTGGTTCCGGTACCTGATTATGTAGATTACTTTGAAGAACTGGGAAAATATTTCGATAAGACAGATATCAAACCTGCTTTAATGATCGAGACCTCAAGGGGATGCTGGTGGGGTCAACGGCATAAGTGCAGTTTTTGTGGGCTCAACGGAAAAAATGCCAAGTATAGAAAGAAATCGGTGGATCGAGTAGTTGATGAGATTACGGAGTTGTCACAAGAATATGCAACGTATAAGTTTTTTGCTTCGGACAACATTATGGCGATGAGCCATTTTAAAGAACTTTTACCCCGCATCTCCGAAACCCAGCCCCCAAAATATACATTTTTTTTCGAAACCAAAGCCAATTTAAATGAACAACAAGTAAAGGCCCTGAGAAGGGCTGGCATCAGCTGGATCCAGCCAGGTATTGAAAGCCTGCATGACAATTCATTAAGACTAATGAACAAAGGGAATTTTGCAGCCGGGAATGTTGCTTTGCTTAAATATGCCATGGAAAACGGCATCAAAGTAGCGTGGAATTACCTTATTGGCATACCCGGTGAAGATGATAACTGGAACCATGAAACAGCCCAGTGGCTTCCTTTGATTTATCATCTTGAACCGCCGAACAGTGTCAGCAAAATAAGATTTGACCGCTTTAGCTCCTATTACGACCAGCCGGACAAATATGGTCTAAAGTTGTCCCCATTTAAAACCTATGGCTACATCTATCCCCTTGACAGTTGTGAAATTGAAGATATGGCCTGCTTTTTTGAGGACTATACCCAGGCAGCAAGAGGTGCAGGTTTAGGTGCCCAGCGGATCAAGGCCTGTTTTAATGAGTGGAACAGGGCCTTTTATTCAGGTTGGAATTTAGACTTAGGTGGTGGCCTGCTAAGCATCAATAAGAGTGATAACAGGCCGCAGCTAATCATGTCTGAGTTGGAAGATATGACGATCATTACAGACACCAGGGATTGCGCCTTGCAAAATGAATATTACTTGGCGGGGCTTGAACATCAAGTGCTTCAATTTTGCAAGCAGCCCAGGCTGGCGGTTAAGTTGCTGGAAAACTTCAACCGGCATTACGGTTTGGCAGTAAAACCCCAGGAATTGGCTGATGTTATTAATAGACTGATGGAATATAAGCTGGTATTGAATCTGGGTGGCTGGGTATTGAACCTGGCAACAAGCGAAACCATTTACAATAAAAGGGCCAATAAGTCCGTACCGTCCTTGGCCTGGCTTAAGGACATTTGATAGGGCATGATCAACAGGTCTGGGCAAATAGACTGGAATGCAACAAACACGATACCCTACAACTTAATGGCTGTAGGGTTTTGTTCTGTGTAATTATAAGGTAAAATAGGTTGGTAGTAGCCCGGCTGATGGCTAATGGGAGGTGTTGCAGTGTTAAAAAATGCTGGAGAAATATTAAAACAATATTTTGGTTACGCATCCTTTAAAAGTGGCCAGGATAAAATATTAAACAGCATTTTACAAGGTAAGGATACCCTGGGTATTATGCCTACGGGTGGCGGTAAATCGGTTTGTTATCAGATACCGGCATTAATGTTTCAAGGCACCACCTTAGTTATTTCGCCCTTAATATCTCTTATGAAAGATCAGGTGGATGCACTAAATAGTTTAGGTATTGCAGCCACCTATATTAATAGTTCCCTGGCAGGCAATGAAGTGGAAAAAAGGATCTTTGATGCCAGTGGCGGCAAGTATAAGCTTCTTTATGTGGCCCCGGAAAGACTGGAATCGAAAAGATTTATCAATAGCATCAAATCCATACCCATCAGTATGCTGGCAGTGGACGAAGCACATTGTGTGTCCCAATGGGGACATGACTTTCGACCCAGCTATCTGGCAATTAGCACATTAATTAAGGAACTAACCAAAAGACCAATAATTACGGCATTTACTGCAACGGCCACGGAAGAGGTAACCCAGGATATTGTACGGTTACTATCGTTAAAAAAACCAAGCATCTATGTGACCGGGTTTAACCGTGAGAATTTATTTTTCTCAGTTATCAGGGGGGAAAATAAAAAGGATTTTATTGCCGATTACATTGCCAGCAATAGGGGACAAGCAGGCATTATTTATGCTGCCACCAGAAAGGAAGTGGATAATCTTCAGCACTGGTTGCAGCGAGAAGGTTATGCGGTGGGGAAATACCATGCTGGCTTAACGGACCAGGAAAGAATCCGCAGTCAGGAGAAATTCCTTTATGATGACCTGCAAATTATGGTGGCCACCAATGCCTTTGGCATGGGCATTGACAAATCAAATGTTCGTTACGTGATTCATTACAACATGCCTAAAAATATGGAGGCCTATTACCAAGAGGCAGGCCGTGCCGGCCGGGATGGGGAACCGGGTCAATGTATTTTGCTTTATAGCTCACAGGATGTACAAATACAAAAATTCTTAATCGAACAAAATCAAGTAGCACCGGAAAGAAAGGCAAATGAATACAAAAAATTACAGGGGATGGTTGATTATTGCCATACCACTCGCTGCTTGCGGGAAACGATTTTAAAATATTTTGATGAAGAAAATGCTCCGGAAACATGTAATAACTGCAGCAATTGCAAGGATGACAGGGAACTGGTGGATAGAACCGTAGAGAGTCAGAAAATAATGTCCTGCATTTTGCGTATGCAGGAACAATATGGTATTTCCCTGGTAGCGAACGTCCTCAAGGGCTCACAAAATAAAAAGGTAGTCCAAAATGGATTTAACCGCCTATCCACCTATGGTTTAATGAAGGAGTACACCACCAAGGAAATCAGTGACCTTATGCATGTGTTAATTGCCGAAGGCTATATTTATTTGACCGAAGGACAATACCCGGTTGCTAAGTTGCAACCCAAGGCCATTCCGGTGCTAAAAGGTCACGAGAAGTTTTTCCAAAGGGTTAGAAAAAAAGAATTGGTAAATGAAACAGATAACTCCCTCTTTGAACAACTAAGAAAGATGCGCAAGGAAATATCCCAGCGAAATAATGTACCACCCTATATTGTGTTTTCCGATGGCACCCTAAGGGAAATGTGTAAGCATTGCCCCACAGATGAAAGGGAAATGCTTACTATAAAGGGAGTTGGGCAAGCAAAATTGGAGCAATACGGCCAGGATTTTCTAAAAATAATTAGAGATTTCGTGGGAGCAAATGTTCCAAATGATAAAGGGCATGATAAAAAGGAGCAGCCCAGTCATGTTGTTTCCTATCACATGCTTCAGGAAGGTCTTTCCATAGAAGAAATTGCCAAGCAGAGAAACTTAAAGTCAGTAACCGTACAGGATCATATCTTTCGCTGTGGCGTGGAAGGGTACGAGATTCTTTGGGATCAATTGATTCCTCAAAAGTTTGAAAAATTAATTTTAGAGAAAATTAAAGAATTGGGTGCGGAAAAATTAAAGCCCATTAAGGAAGAACTTCCGGCCGATATTGATTATATGGCCATTAAAGCTGTCATCTGTAAATATAAAATATTTAAGGCATAAATCGAATACCCTTTCGACATTTGTACTGTACTAAAAGCATATTTTAGTATTGATACAACAAAGGGGGGTGTTAACCATAACCCTATCAAAAATCCTTTATCAAGTAACATTGGCGGGACCGCTGCAAGTTGAGAGTGGAAATATTTTTTCCAGCGAGGCAAAGGATCTGGTGGCGGCCAGTGGTTCTACTATTTATGTCTATCGTCCAGCCAATGATACTTATAAACAAGCAGCCGTTTTCAATCTGGGGCAGCCGATATTAAGTTTAAAAGTAGGCTTTAGCCCCTTTGGTCAGAACATCATATTTGCAGGAACGGAAGATCGAATGATAGCATTGGCCAATGTTGGCGGGGTTCTCAGTCAATTGTGGCAAACAGAACCGGAACCTGGTGCCAACATAATCGGTATAACGGTGACAGATTTAGACGGGGATGGCCGAGAGGAACTGGCTGCCATTGCCAGTGGTAATGACACACTTTATGTGTACCTGCTTACCGGGGAAAATATCCCATCCCTAAGACCACAATTGCTTTCCATAAGACAATTACCCGGTCCTCCCAGGTATATTACAGCCTTTTTGCCAGAACCCAACAAGCCAAAGTTATTGGCCATAGCTTATGGGGAGAATAATGCTTCGGCCATTGTTACGTACTTTTTAACGGAAACCGGCTTTGATGAAGGACCTGGACTGGTGAATCTACCCTATGGGATTTTGGGATTAGCCGCCGCTAATTTGCTGGCCAATCCAGGAGAGGAATTGGCCACTGCGGGCAATGATGGGTTGGTAAGAATTTATACAGCCGACAACCAATTGCAGTTAGGCATGGTGACAAATAATTTAGGAACGGTTGTTTCAGGGCTAGCGGCTCAATCGGTAATGGAAGAAAGATCTTTATTAATAGCCGGTTCCCCGGCGGGGTTTGTTTTTGGCTTTTTCAGCCCCGGCCTAACCAATGAACCGGATTGGGTAGTTAAAGCGGCAGGGCCTATCCATGACCTAGCCATTATAAGTCAAGATCGATTTATCGTAGGAACGAATAATGGGATACTCCAGGTGTGGCAAGTAAAATATCCGTTTTAGTTTTGGCCATGTGCCATGGGCTTTGGGCCATGCTATCGTTAGCGGTTTGAAGCCCATGGCCAAAGGCACATGTCCGTTATTGGACAGGTAGCATCGGAGCGGTTGTTTTTGTAGATGCACGGCAGGAGTATTTCACTTAAAGGAGAATTTAATAAAATTGTAGTTTTTTAATACACATTTTTTAGGAGGCCATCGTGAGTCTATATTCTTTTGACGGACAAGGTTTAAAAATGATGATTCTGGGCAGCACAAACTTGCTTGCCCGACATAAATCAGAAATAGATTCCCTAAATGTATTTCCTGTACCAGATGGGGATACCGGAAATAACATGTATCTAACCCTTCTAGCTGCGGCTAAAGAGGTTCAAAATATAGAGTCAACCCATATTGGTGAAGTTGCAGAGGCAGCGGCCCAAGCTTGTTTGATGGGAGCAAGGGGTAATTCGGGGGTTATTTTATCACAACTTGTGCGGGGATTGGCAAAGGCCTTAGCCGGCAAGGAAAAGGCAAATGCCCTGGAGGTTGTTGAGGCCCTGGAAGAAGGGGCTAATTTAGCCTATCAGGCGGTTATGAATCCCGTAGAAGGTACGATGCTGACCGTAATGAGACGCAGCGCAGAGGCGGCTAGAAATGCGGTGCTAAGAAACTATGATTTACTGAGGGTTATGATTATAACCTTACGCGAAGCAAGAATGTCACTTAGCGAAACACCCGAGCTATTACCGGTTTTAAAAGAAGCAGGAGTTGTGGATGCTGGCGGTAAAGGTTATGTCATTATCTTGGAAGGAATTCTAAGTATCTTAAAACGGGCTGAGGACATTACTCTGTTAATGGATTTTACTGCCCGGCAGGAGGACAAATATACGAAGGGTGTTGGCCGGGAATTAGATACGGAAATTCACTTTACTTATTGTACGGAATTTCTTGTCAAAGGTTCAGATATTCCCCTGGACACACTTCGTCATGAATTGGCCCCCTATGGTGACTGCCTGATGGTCGTTGGCTCAGAACAAGTGGCCAAGGTACATATTCATTCCAATCACCCTGGACTGGTATTGGAAAGTTGTCTAAACTATGGTTCCATCCATGAGGTAGCGATTCACAATATGAAGGATCAAAGTAAACAGTTAAAAAAAGAGTCCGTTGAAGAAAAAGAGTTTGGCATTGTTACGGTGGGTACCGGGGAAGGTATTATCGATATTATGAATAGCCTTGGTGCGGATGCCGTAATAGTTGGTGGTCAAACCATGAATCCTAGCACAGAGGAGATCGTCCGAGCCATACAGGGAGTGAATGCCAAGGGTATTCTGGTTCTTCCCAATAACAAAAATATTATTTTAGCCGCTGAACAAGCTGCCAACATGTCTAGTAATAAGAAGGTCAAGGTCATACCAACCCGTACAATTCCCCAGGGTTTAAGTGCACTGCTGGTTCAAAATCCAATGGGAGATTTAGAAGATAACTTTCAGAGAATGAGTGAGGCTGCTCAGTCTATAAAAACCGGGGAGGTTACCAAGGCTGTTCGGGAGACCACCCATAACGGTCTGAAAATCGAACAGGGCGACCTGATTGGACTAGCGGAAGGAACGATTGTTGCCGTAGGAACAGAACTTATTTTGGTTTTAAAAGATATGCTTAATAATATGCTGGCTGAGGATCATTCGCTGGTGACCCTTTATTATGGAGCGGAAATCGGAGACCGGGCAGAGGAAATACGGACGGAATTACAAAATATTTTTCCGGATATTGAATTTGAACTCCATTATGGCGGACAGCCACTTTATTATTTCATCTTATCAGTGGAGTAAAATTAGGCGGGTGATGTCATGCCAACGATAAATATCGTCACAGATTCTACTGCAGATTTACAGGGAGATTTATATCATAAGTTTAATATAAGCAGAGTGCCCCTGAAGGTGATAATTGGCCAGGATGTATATCGGGATGGGATTGATATTTCACCGGATCAATTTTATAATCGGTTGCTGCAAGGGGATTTTGCTACCACATCTCAGCCTTCCCCCGGTGACTTTGCCCAGGTTTTTCGAGAGAAAACTGCGGCTGGTGACAGGGTGCTTTGTCTCACCTTGTCCGGTAAGTTAAGTGGAACCTATCAATCCGCTTGTATTGCCAGTAGTATGGTTACCGGCCAGGTGGAGGTTATTGATACCCAATCAGCCACATGGGGTGTCGGTTTCATGGCCATTGCAGCTTCCCGGGCTGTAAATGAAGGAAAGACCTATGAAGAAGTAAAAAAAATTATCAATCAACTGACGATGAAGATGAGAATTTTGTTTCTTGTGGAATCACTTGATCACCTGGAAAGGGGAGGGCGAATTGGTAAGGCCCAGGCCTTTTTGGGTTCCCTGCTAAATATTAAGCCTCTCCTTTGTGTAAGGGATGGCCTGGTGTATCCCTATGAAAAGGTTCGTGGCAAAGCCAAGGGGTTAGAAAGAATTATGCAAATTATTGAAAAAGATACTGCCGGGGCTGAAATGGTTTGTGCAGTTTTAGCCGGAGGTGACCCGGAGGCCAGAGGGATTTTATTGCAAAAATCCAAGGAACGTTTAAATTGTCGTGAAATATGGCAGGGCGACGTGGGGCCTGTGATCGGTTGTCATACTGGGCCGGGAGTTACCGGAATCATTTATTATACTGTATAAGCAGCAAAAAAAATCCTAGCGAATTAATCTTATAGAAGGTTTTTTTTCTTAAACGAAGAATATCTCCTAAGAATATCTTTAGGAGGGATCTTATGAAAAGGATTGCTATCTTTACTTGTAAAAAAATTAGAGATGTTAGCTGTGTTGCTTGTTTGAAATGTTTTAAAGCCTCTGATTTAAAAGAGGGAGAATTTGCCCGTCATGAAGATGAAGTCAAAATTGTAGCTATGACCGGCTGTGGGGACTGCCCAGGCCTAGTAATGCCACGGGCACAGCTTTTATTGGAACAAGCCGATTACCTGGAAAGCGATATCGATGCAGTTCATATCGGAACTTGTATGGTTAAGGCCGTTCAGACTGCTGCTTGCCCCATTGATTTAGAGGGCTTGAAGAAAAAATTAGAAACAAAGTTTAAAGAGGTCATTATTGGTACCCATAATTACTAGCAGTTTAAAGGGTCAATAGGTGCAAAACTGCACCTATTGACAAACCGATTGCCTTTGTCTTATATTATAAATAGTTAGAGGGGAGTAGCCCAGAGAAACGGGGTCAACAGTACGGCGCATTTAAGTGCCTGGCTTCGTTGTTGGTTTTCCAATGGCAAGACCTTTAACACAAGGTTCTGTATCAGAGCTTTGTGTTAAGGGTCTTTTATTTTATACTTTTAGCCATAAAGAGGGGGTGATGGGCAATAATAATATAATACAGAGAAATCAAGATTACCTTAATAAAAATAATGAAGGAGGGACCCGGGAAATGAATAATATAAAAGCGATTCTATTAATGGGGATACTCAGTGTTATATTAATAACCATTGGCCAAGCAGTGGGAGGAACCCAAGGTGCTACCCTTTTTCTTCTGATTTCACTAGGGATAAATTTTATTAGCTACTTTAACAGTGATAAAATGGCCATCAAGATGACCCGTTCACAACCAGTATCGGAACAGGAAGCTCCTGAATTGTATGACATGATTAGAAATCTGGCTCGACGGGCCCAACTGCCCATGCCCAAGGTTTATATTACCCCCTCCCAGCAACCCAATGCCTTTGCCACAGGTCGTAATCCCGAACATGCCGCTGTGGCAGTAACCGAGGGCCTGCTGCACCTTTGTGACCGGGGGGAATTGGAAGGCGTGCTGGCCCATGAATTAGCCCATATTGCAAATCGAGATATTCTGGTAAGTTCCATAGCGGCGGCCTTTGCCGGGGCCATTACCTGGATTGCCAATATCATTCAGTGGGGTGCTATTTTTGGCGGCATGAGGGGGGATAATGAGGAAGGCGGCGGCCTTGGTGCTTTGGTATTGGCCATCCTGGCACCCATTGCAGCCACCATTGTTCAACTGGCCATTTCTCGCTCCCGAGAGTATGGTGCCGATGAATTGGGAGCCAGAATAGCCGGTAAATCCGATGGCCTAGCCAATGCCCTGCTAAAATTGGAAAGGGCAGCCCACCAAATTCCCATGCAAGTGAACCCGGCGGCTTCCCATCTGTTTATTACCAATCCATTGTCAGCACGATCCTTTGCCAGAGTTTTTAGTACCCACCCCACCACCGAGGAACGTGTGCAAAGGCTCCGTCAAATGAGGTTTTAAACAAAAATGGGGCACTCTGTTATCAGGGTGCCTTATTACACCCCCAAAGGAGGGCTATCGTTGATTATTGGTATAATGACGGTTGAGCTGCATATTAGTGGTGCCACCACCTTAAAGGAAAAAAGGCGAGTCTTGAAGAGTATGATTGATCGAATTCGCAGCAAATATAATGTGTCAATTGCAGAGGTAGACAATCAAAACCTCTGGCAGAGGGCGACCCTTGGCGTTGCGGCAGTTAGTAATGAAACCAGCCACGTAAACCAGATGTTGGATACGGTAATCCGAACGATAAAGTTTAATGGAGAAGCAGATTTAATGGATTATTCCATTGAAATCCTTTAAAATTACCGTAATGGTAAAAATATCTTGGTATGGAAAAGATAGTAGGAGGACAGGTAATGACACGGGTAGAAGAATTATTAAAACAAATCGAAGACTTAACCTTTGAAGAACAAAACATCCTGTTTAACCTTTTAGCGGATACCCTTGATAATTTTGGTTGGTTTAAGTTAAACGATATAACTTTTAAATAAGGGGGTATTTTTTAGTGACAGCCAAGGTTTATTTTGCTGATACCAGAGCCAATGTAAAGCAAAACATGATTGATAAGTTACAGCGACTTTATGAAAGATCCGGCATTAAGGATATTATTGCCCCAAAGGATCTGGTAGCCATTAAGGTGCATTTTGGAGAAAGGGGCAACACGGCTTACATCAGACCACAATTTGTCAGGCGGCTAGTGGACAAGGTAAAAGAGCAAAAAGGAAAACCCTTTTTAACAGATGCCAATACCCTATATGTTGGCAGCAGGTCCAATGCCGTTGATCATTTACAAACAGCCATTGAAAATGGCTGGGGCTACTCGGTTGTCAATGCGCCATTGGTTATTGCCGATGGTTTGACTGGCAAGGAGTATACCAATGTAGAAGTTAACCTTAAACATTTTAAAGAGGTTAAAATAGGTTCAGGAGCACTCCATGCAGATGCCTTTATTGCCATCAGTCACCTGAAAGGTCATGAACTGACTGGTTACGGTGGTGTGCTAAAAAACATTGGGATGGGGCTGGGTTCACGTAGTGGCAAGCAGATGATGCATTCGGATGTTCGTCCTAGAATCAACTTAGAAAAATGTACAGGCTGCAGTAAATGTCATGCCTGGTGTCCGGGCGAGGCAATCGCTTTAAGGGATGAAGATAGAAAATCCTTTATTTTGGAGGAGCATTGTATTGGCTGCGGGGAATGTACCGTAAGCTGTCCCTTTGGTGCCATTGCTGTTAATTGGAAGACTAAACCGGATATCATTCAAGAAAAAATTGCCGAATACACCATGGGTGTTCTCAAACACTATCCAGGCAAGTGTGGTTTTATTACTTTTGTAAATAACATTACGCCAGAATGCGACTGCTGCGGTTGGAATGATGCTCCCGTTGTGCGGGATATTGGTATTTTGGCATCCTTAGACCCAGTGGCACTGGATCAGGCATGTGTGGATTTGATTAACCAAGAACATGGCTTGCCCGGTTCCAGGCTGGAAGGTCAACCCCACGGCTCAGATAAATTCCGTGCCCTTTGGCCCCATGCGGATTGGACCAGGGGACTGGAGTATGCAGAAAGCATTGGTCTGGGCACCAGAAAATACGAGCTGATAAAAATCTGATTGACAAAATAAAAAGGTGTCGCAAAACTACGGTTAGTAGGCAAGCGACACTTTTTTGCATTTAAATTGCAGGGAACGATCCCGGTGTCGTTCCGCACCGCATGAGAACGGTATTATTTTAAATTTACCACAAAATTACATGCAACAATCGGTTATAGAAAAACCGACAAATATAACTTTTATTCATAATTAACATAAAAGGAAATGATGATAAGGTAGTTTAATATTAATTAAAGGAATAGATAAATCTACTGATGGAGGAAAAGACATGAGACCAGAGAGTATGAAAATATTTGATGAACTCCGTAATCTAAATGTGCTTACGGTTCAAAATGCCAAAAGAGAAGGGGAAAAAGTTGTTGGTTGTTATTGTACCTACACACCCCAGGAGTTAATTCTGGCCGCCGGGGCCCATCCGGTGACCCTCTGTGGGACACGTCAGGATCCTATTCCTGCGGCTGAAAGGGACTTACCAAGAAACCTCTGTCCATTGATTAAATCCAGCTATGGTTTTGCGGTCAACGGCAAATGCCCCTATTTCGAGTCGGCTGATGTGCTGGTGGCTGAAACAACCTGTGACGGTAAGAAAAAAATGTATGAGTTAATGAGCAAGATTAAACCCATGCATGTGATGAATTTACCCCAAACCTCCCAGGGGGAAGCGGCTCTGGCAGTCTGGACCCAGGAAATGGTTGTTCTAAAAGACTGGCTGGCTGAAAGGTTTGAAGTAGAGATCACAGAGGAAGATATCCGTAAGGCAGTTAAGCTCATGAATAAGGAAAGAGATGCCATGAGACGCTTGCATGCCACCACGAAGGCTAAACCATCCCCTATAACTGGTGTGGATTTATTGGTTTCCGTTTGGACCAAGGGCTTTAATATTAATAAAGAAGATGGTATTTCTTTGGTGGAGCAGCTCACAGCAGAAATTGAAGCATTAACTGCCCAAGGCATTAGCCCCTTCACCAAGGAAACCCCAAGAATTTTACTAACTGGTTGCCCAGTTGGTTTCGGATCGGAAAAGGTTGTTCGTTTACTGGAGGAAAGTGGGGCATCTGTGGTTGCCTTTGAAAATTGCTCCGGCTATAAGGCTTTGGATCGATTGGTGGATGAGAGTGAAACCAAAGATGTCATGGTGGCACTGGCAGAAAAATACCTAAACATTCCTTGCTCCTGTATGACACCCAATGATGGCAGACTGGAATTAATTCATAAAATGGCGAAGGAGTATCAGGTAGATGCCATCGTGGATTTAACCTGGCAGGCCTGCCATACTTACAACATTGAAGCCTTTGTCATCCGGGATTATGTGCAAAACCAACTAAACTTACCCTATCTGCATTTGGAAACGGACTACTCGGAATCGGATGTAGAGCAATTGAGGGTTCGTGTGCAAGCTTTTCTTGAGTTAGTTCAAGGAGAATAAAAGTATGATTACAGCTGGCATTGATGTGGGTTCAGTTTCCACAAAGGTTGTGCTCTTAATTGATGATGAGATAAAATACCTGGTTCGTCCAACCGGTTGGAGTCCCCGGGATGCCGGTTTAAACACTTATCAAGAACTATTAAATTCTGTAGGATGTAAGACCAGTGATGTGGAAGCTATCGTTGGTACTGGCTACGGTCGGATTTCCTTGGGCATGATCGACAAAGCAGTTACGGAAATTCACTGTCATGCCAGGGGTGCCAATTACCTGGTTGGGCGGGGTGGCTTGTTAATTGATATTGGCGGTCAGGACAGCAAAGCCATTCTGATGAATGATCAAGGTAAGGTTATTGACTTTGCCATGAATGATAAGTGTGCCGCGGGAACCGGGCGTTTTTTACAGGTAATTGCTGCTGCCCTGGGGGTTGATGTCAGTGAACTGGGGGAGTTGGCAGAGGGTAGATCCCCCTTGGATATTAATAGCATGTGTACTGTCTTTGCAGAATCGGAAGTGATTAGTTTACTGGCCAAGGGTGCCGATAAGCGGGATATCATTGCTGGGATTCATCGGTCCGTAGCAAGGCGGGTTTGGGGCATGGCCAGCCGTTTCGGAGCCAACCAAGGTGTTATTTTCACCGGCGGCGTGGCCCAAAACCACGATGTTCGCAACCGTTTGTCCGAGGAAGCTGGTTGTTCGGTAATTGTGCCAGAAATCAGCCAGTTGGCCGGTGCGCTGGGAGCAGCCCTTTCTGCCAGGGAACTAACGAAAACGCATTAAATTAACCTCAAAAATGTCGTGGCCAAAAGCTACGGCATTTTTATATATGCTCGGCATGGGCCTTACCTGTAGGGTGAAAGTCCCAACGCGTAAGGCAATAAAGAGTTGACAAAAGTGGACGAGAAAGTATACTTACAAATAACGACTTATTCTCAGGGCGGGGTGAAATTCCCCACCGGCGGTATCTCAGTTATACTGAGGAGCCCGCGAGCGCTCTTTAACTTTAAAGAGGTCAGCAGAACTGGTGAAAGGCCAGTGCCGACGGTATAGTCCGGATGGAAGAGGATACGGCAGTCAGTAAAAATCTGCTCTTAATAATTATTTTAATTTATTTTGCATGAGTGCATGCTGTCTGTCTGGTGTGCCCTGATTCAAGTAAGTCCGACTAATTATTTAGGAGGAATATACTGTGAATCAAAATTTGCTAACTCGATTTGGAAATGCAACCGAAAGAATGGAAGCTGCTCTTGACGCACTTCGTAGTGGTCAGGGAATTTTAGTTACCGATGATGAAGACAGGGAAAACGAAGGGGATATTTTTTTTGCCGCTGAGTCTTTGACCAATGAGCAAATGGCCCTGTTAATCCGTGAGGGCAGTGGGATTGTGTGCTTGTGTTTACCGGAAGAAAGAGTCCAGGCTTTAGATTTACCGATGATGGTGGAAGTGAACACGAGCAGTTTTGAAACGCCTTTTACGGTTTCTATTGAAGCGGCAAGCGGAGTTACGACGGGTGTTTCCGCTGCTGACCGTGTAACTACTGTCAAAGCAGCGATTGCTGACCCTGCAAGACCCAATTTGCTGCGGCGGCCCGGACATATTTTTCCTTTGCGGGCTAAACGGGGCGGTGTGTTGGAACGACAGGGGCATACAGAAGCCAATGTAGACTTAATGCGACTGGCTGGCTTAAAACCTTATGGTGTATTGTGTGAATTAACAAATTCCGATGGTACAATGGCGCGGTTGCCTGAAATCGTGGCATTTGCCGAGAAGAATAATATGATTGTAGTTACAATTAGCGATATAATTGCTTATCGAATGGAAAAGGAAATCGTACCGCAACATGAACCGCAGTATACCTAACGGTACGTACAGTGGTAGGAGAGGAGGGGGGAAGCCCCCTCCTACTCAATCATCTTTCCTAATTTAAACATTAAATCGAAAGTGTATGATATCCCCATCTAGTACCACATACTCTTTTCCTTCCAATCGCAGCCTACCGTTTTCTCTGGCTTGGGCCATGGAACCAGCCCTTACCAAATCAGCATAGGAAACAACCTCAGCCCGAATAAAACCCCGTTCAAAATCGGTGTGAATAACACCGGCAGCCTGGGGAGCTTTCGTTCCAGCGGGCACAGTCCAGGCACGAACCTCTTGGACACCTGCAGTGAAGTAAGTTCGGAGTCCCAGCAGATGATAGGCCGCCCGAATGAGTTTATCCAACCCGGACTCTTCCAGGCCCAATTCTTCCAAAAAGAGCTTCTTTTCGTCTCCCTGCAATTCAGCAATTTCAGATTCCAATTGGGCAGAGACAGGGACTACGGTAGCATTTTCCAGTCTGGCATATTCCTTCACTTGTTGAACCAGGGGATTATTTTCAAAATCCTGGATGTCATTCTCGTCTATATTGGTGACATAGATAATTGGCTTTATCGTTAACAAATGAAAGGATTTAATCAAACTCATCTCTTCTTCCGAAAACGCCATGCTTCGTGCTGGCTTACCCTGGGCCAGAGCTTCTTCCTTTAACCTTTGGATTAACTGATACTCCGTTTTCGCCTGTTTATCCTGGGATTTGAGTTTACTGGCTAGCCTTTCCTGTCGACGCTCCATACTATCCAAGTCAGCCAATACTAATTCCAAGTTAATTACTTCAATATCATTGATTGGATCAATTTTACCGGAAACGTGAGTAATATCATTATTAATGAAGCAACGCACCACATGAGCAATGGCATCCACTTCCCGGATGTGTGCTAAAAACTTATTGCCCAAGCCCTCACCACGGCTGGCACCTTTCACTAAACCGGCTATATCAACAAATTCAAAGGTGGTTGGAACGGTCTTTTTAGGCACCACCAATTCAGTTAGTTTGTCCAGACGCAGATCAGGAACAGATACGACCCCTACATTGGGCTCAATGGTACAAAAGGGGTAATTTGCAGATTCCGCCCCCGCTTGGGTAATGGCATTAAATAAGGTGGATTTCCCCACATTAGGCAACCCGACAATTCCACATTTTAAAGACATTCAATTACTCCTTGTAAAAATATTTTAGGCATACCTTTAAAAGTATAGTAAGAAAAAATTTGCATGGCAAGTTAAAAAAATATTTAGTTATTATCGGTCATTGTTTGAAAAGTATCATTCTACTAAAACCCTGCGTTCTTAATTAACTTGTATGATTTGTATAGATTTGGGGTCCTGTAGAATGATATAGTATGAAATGAAGTGCTCGTTTTGGAATAAGCCAAGTTTGCTAAGAATTTGAGGTGAAATGTTTTCTATGCAAGGAACTTTAATTAAACATTTAGGAAAACATGTGGGTGAAGAGGTAACGGTTCAGGGCTGGTTGTACAATAAAAGGTCTTCAGGAAAGATTCAGTTTTTGATATTACGGGATGGTACTGGGATGGTTCAGGGAGTTTTAGTAAAGAAGGAAGCCCCGGAATTTTTTGATCTGGCTAAAGAACTTACCCAAGAATCAGCCATAAGATTAAAGGGTCTGGTGCGGGAAGAACCCCGTTCAATGGGGGGCTATGAGCTTACGGTTACTGGCTTGGAGATTATTAACCTGGCCCAGGAATATCCGATCTCCCATAAGGAGCATGGGGTGGACTTCCTAATGGATCGCCGTCACCTTTGGATTCGTACACCTAGGCAAAATGCCATTCTGCGTGTCCGGTCCGAAATAGAGCAAGCAGCGAGGGATTTCTTTCACCAAAATGACTTTACCCTGGTGGATAGCCCCATTATTACTCCGGCAGCCTGTGAAGGAACGACGACACTTTTTGAGTTGGACTACCACGGAGAAAAGGCCTTCTTATCACAGAGTGGTCAATTGTACAATGAAGCATCTGCCATGGCAGTGGGACGTATGTACTGTTTTGGACCTACCTTCCGGGCGGAAAAGTCTAAAACCCGTAGACACCTAATGGAATTTTGGATGATTGAAGCCGAGGCGGCTTTCTTTGATTTTGAAGATAATATGAAGCTGCAGGAAGAAATGGTTTATTTCATTGTTCAGCGGGTACTGGAACGCTGCCGTCCGGATTTAGAACGATTAGAACGGGATATTAGTAAACTGGAAGCCATCAAATTACCTTTCCCACGCCTTAGCTATACGGAGGCAGTGGAACTCTTAAAAAGCAAGGGTGAAGCCTTTGAATGGGGTGAGGACTTTGGTGCTCCCCACGAAACAATCATTTCAGAATGCTTTGACTCACCTGTATTCATTCACCGTTACCCCACTGAAATCAAGGCTTTCTACATGAAGCCAGATCCGGAGGACCCAAGGGTTGTGCTGGGGGCAGACCTAATTGCCCCAGAGGGCTATGGGGAGATGATTGGTGGGGGACAGCGTATCGATGACCTAAAGCTTTTAGAGGAAAGATTGGCAGAACATAAATTACCGAAGGAAGCCTTTGAATGGTATCTGGATTTACGCCGCTATGGCAGTGTACCCCATTCTGGCTTTGGACTAGGCCTAGAACGTACCGTTTCTTGGATTTGTAAGTTGGATCATGTTCGGGAAACCATTCCCTATCCTCGTATGCTTTACCGTGTCTATCCATAATATTTTTCAAAAGAAATGGCCTGGGATATAATGTCCTGGGCCATTTTTAAAAGATCCACTGGAACCAATTTTGTGTCATCCTGAGCGAGCGAAGGATCTCTCAGATTGAAAAAGGCTTGATGGTATTCTTCATGGGTTTATTAAGTTGGAAAGAGAAGGGAGTTTTATATGGCAAAGATTCTCCACGCTAAATACATGGCAAAATGTATCGGATGTTATTCCTGTATGCTGGCCTGCGCCCGGACCATTAGGCGCAGCTTTTCCTTGCACAAGTCAGCCATTCAAATCCACACTGCTGGTGGTTTGCAAAGTCGTTTTCTGGCCGACATTTGTCGGGGTTGCTTGGAACCAGCCTGTGCTAAGGCCTGTAATTGTGGGGCTTTAATACCAAGAAATGGTGGTGGAATTAGGTTTATACCAGACAAATGCATGGGCTGTCAGGATTGTGTAGAGGCCTGTATTGTAAATAGTATTCGTTTCGATCATGAAAGCAATAAGCCCATTGTATGCATCCAATGCGGCTCTTGTACCAGATATTGCCCTCACCAGGTAATTACAATGGAGGTGAGAGAGGATGGCTCCTAAAAGAAAAATCAAGGTACTGCAGATTAATTTAACGGAGGGAAAGGTAGAAACCATCCTTCGTGAAGATTTGGCTCCTTTTATTGGCGGTATAGGTATTGCTGCGAAGCTATTCTCTGAAATCGTAGACCCAGCTAAGGACCCGCTGCATCCGGAACAACCAATTATTCTGGCCAATGGTCCCATGTCTACCATATTTCCAGTGGTAACAAAGGTGGTAGCAGTATTTCGCTCACCACTGACCGGTGAATGGGGAGAGAGTTATGCGGGGATGCGTCTAGCCCTAGCCATGCGCATGAGTGGTTACCAGGCTATTGTTATACGTGGCAAAGCAACAAAACCAACCTATTTGTCCGTTAGTCATCAAGGGGTTCGTTTTAAAGATGCCTCAGCCCTCTGGGGTTTGTCAGTTTCTGAAACTGGCAGTATCCTAAGGAATCTGGAAAGGGGCAGAGGTCACCGCAGTAGCATTCGTATTGGCCCCGCAGGGGAAAGGGGGGTAGCCTTTGCCAATGTTAATGTGGACACCTATCGACATTTTGGCAGACTTGGCCTTGGTGCGGTTTTTGGTGCTAAGAACCTCAAGGCTGTGGTCATACATGGCGAAAGGGAAGAAAAAATAGAAGACTATCAAAGCTACAATCGCGTTTATAAAGCAATATATGACCGTGCCGTTAGTACGGACATAATGGAAAAATATCATGGGTTAGGGACAGCTATCAATGTTAACGGCTTAAACAATTTACAGGGGCTGCCCACCCGTAATTTGCAACAAAGTCATTTTGAACACGCCGAGGCCATCAGTGGTGAGGCCTTTGCCGAGAATTCGTTGGTTCGCAAGATGGCCTGTGCAGGTTGTCCTGTGGGCTGTATTCATATTGGTTTGCATCGCAGGGAATTTGGCCCTGGTTATGATTATGAGTCGAAAAACCTATCCTATGATCACGAATTGATTTTTGCCCTAGGATCTTTTCTTGGCATGTCGTCCCAGGGTAAAATCTATGAATTAATCGATGCGGTAGAAGAATTAGGTATGGATGCCATATCTGCTGGAGTCCTGTTGGGCTGGGTTACCGAAGCCTTTGCTAAGGGGATTATTTCTGAGGCTGAGCTGGGGGTTCAACCAAACTTCGATCAACCAGTCGCCTACCTAAAAATACTACAACAAATTGTTAAGCAGCCTAATCGATTATATCAAGTGATGGCTCAGGGTGCCTATAAAGCAGCCAATCTCTATGGTGGGACAGAATATGCCCTAACCCTAGGGAAAACAGAAATCGCCGGCTATCATACAGGTTATCTAAACATTCTTGGCCAAGCAGTGGGGGCTAGACACAGTCATCTGGATAACGCCGGCTATTCAGTGGATCAAAAACTAAAGGACAAGTCAGAGGCTGAGAAAGTAACGGCCCTTATTCAAGAAGAGAAATGGCGTAATGTCTTAAATTGCCTGACCATCTGTTTGTTTGCCAGGGAAATTTACCAGCAAGATACGGTTATTGAAGCCCTGGCTGCCATAGGCATTAGCACCACCGCGGAAGAACTGGCTACGTTAGGTCAGGCTATATACGAGATCAAAAACCAGACCAGGCAACTTCTAGGCTATCACCTGGACAAGCTTGAATTCCCGGAGCGCTTTTTTGAGACACCTAGTTTAACAGGTGCTTTGGCAAGGGAAAAAATGGATAACTTTTTGGAGATTTATAAAAAACAAACAGGCCGGTAGTTTGGCTGAGGATTAGCCGTCAGCTTTTGGGCGCAATAGGCCTGGGCTTTTTGTGCATGTTATGCTTAGAGGTATTTGATAAATTAATAGCATGAATTTTGCAAAACGACTGTTGGGAACACTTGTTCTATGATAAAATAATACGAAAGAGCTTACCTGTTAATATTGGAGCCGGTAATAAAAGAAAATCTTCTTCATGCTGAGCTAGCGAAGGATGACAGAAAGCTATGCCTTAACGGGGTGTTAAGATTGGAATTATTGGAAAAGCTAAGGATTTTATCCGATGCGGCAAAATATGATGTATCCTGTTCGTCCAGCGGCAGCAAGCGCAAAAGTATTGCCGGCGGCCTGGGCAACGCAGCCCAGAGTGGCATTTGTCATAGTTGGTCGGACGATGGCAGATGTATTTCCCTTTTAAAAATACTTCTTACCAACTACTGTGTCTTTGATTGTGCCTACTGTGTAAATAGGGTTAGTAACGACCTGCCTAGGGCTGCCTTTACCCCGGAGGAAGTGGTTGATTTGACCATCAATTTTTACCGGAGGAATTACATCGAAGGCTTATTCCTTAGTTCCGCCATCTGTAACAACCCGAATCATACCATGGAACTGCTGTTGCAAACGGTACGAAAACTAAGACTAGAGGAACGTTTTAATGGCTATATCCACCTAAAGGCTATTCCCGGGGCGGATTGGCGATTAATAGCCGAGGCTGGCACCCTGGTTGATCGAATGAGTGTAAATATCGAACTGCCTTCCAATGAAGGGTTAAAACTACTGGCACCGCAAAAAAGAAAGGAAACCATTCTTAAACCAATGGGTCTTATCGGTTCACATATTTTAGAAAGTAGAGAAGAAAGGAAAATCTCCAGAAAAGCTCCCTCCTTCGTGCCAGCCGGGCAAAGCACCCAATTAATTATCGGTGCCACACCGGATACAGATCTTAAGATTATTAATCTATCGGAAAATCTATATAAAAATTTCGATCTTAAAAGAGTGTATTATTCAGCCTACGTACCAGTATCCAATAAACCCGTACTACCACAAATCGCTACCCCACCACTTAAGCGTGAAAATCGGTTATACCAGGCCGACTGGCTGCTTCGTTTTTATGGTTTCAAGGCGCAGGAACTTCTTTCTGAAGATCAACCAAATTTTCAACTTGACCTTGATCCTAAATCCGATTGGGCCTTACGGAATCTTCATATATTTCCGGTGGAAATAAACAAGGCGGACTATCCTTTAATCCTTCGGGTACCAGGCATCGGGGTGAAAAATGCAAGGAAAATAATAACGGCCCGAAGATTTCACTCTCTGGGCTTTGAAGATTTACATAAGATGGGCATTGTCTTAAAACGAGCGCGCTATTTTATCACCTGTAAAGGCAAATATTATGGTGAAGTACCTTTTAGGGCAGAGGCAATCAAAAGCCGCCTATTGCCCCACCCCAAAAAAGAAACCTACACCCAATTGGCCCTGTTTACTGAGCAAAGCTTGGGTTACCAATTGGAAGATGCCCAGGCTTGTATTACAGGGGAGATTTAACATGATTTATTTTATTTATGATGGAAGCTTTGAGGGGTTATTAACGGCTGTTTACGAGGCTTATTACCGAAGTGAGAGGCCGGATTATATTGTTTACCAAGATGAATTTCAGCAGGATTTATTTAGTCAGGCCATAACCATTCACACGGATCAAGAGAAAAGCGACAAAGTCTATCGGGCCATAGAGGATAAGATATCCTTTTATACCCTGCAGCAGATATTTTATGTTTATTTATCAGAATTACAGGGTAGCGGAACACTAATTTATCAATATCTCAGATTGGGATTCCAGCTAGGACCCAAAATAAATTCTAATTTGGCTGAGGATACAGTGAGAAAGGTATATGAACGAAGTCAAAGGGTTAGTAAGGAAAGGCACCGTATGCTAGGGTTAATTCGTTTTCAAAAATTAGCCAACGATTGTTTTTATGCAACGATGGAACCGGACCATAATATAGTTGGGCTAGTGTCACCCCACTTTGCCAATAGATTGTCTGACCAAAATTGGATGATCCATGACTTAAAAAGGAAAATCGCCGCTGTATACAACAAAAAGGAATGGCTATTAACAAACCTGGACATCCCACAAGGGCTTACCTTGGCTGCAAATGAAGCCTACTACCAGGAATTATGGAAAAAATATTTTTCCAGCACAGCAATTCAAAATCGGATTAACCCCAAGCTGCAAAAACAGTTTATGCCCATCCGATACTGGAAGCATCTGATAGAGAAAAAACCAAGCAAATAGAAAACCGCACCTTTTTGGTGCGGCTTAAATTTATATCTAATCCTCCCGATCGATATGGAAATGATTGTGATGAATTTTGAGCCGATGTTTTATACCACATTCAGGACAGGATAATGCTTCACCGTCTTTAAAGCGCATTTCACCGATGTGCTTACTGCAACAGATAATTTCGATGCCAATCAGGGATCCATCGTACTTTTGGTTGACCCGATAACCATAATTAGGTTTTAGAGTTTCCATTTTAATCATCCCCCTTGTGGTTACTTTATTATTTCTTCTCCATGAAGTCCAAAATTCCTGCCGATGTTGATGTTGAATTGAGTTTTGGTAATAAAATAGAAAATTATACATACTTTTGTCAAAAACATGAAACTTTTGGTAATTTCTTTAATATTCGTTTATATATAAACATGTTTAACGTTAATATATAGCTATATTTAGTTAGATAATTATAATTAATCCCTATGCCATAAAACTACACAAAATTACATGATTTGATTTTTAGATCCATTATAAATAATATTTAGAGTAATATTCTTAAATTTCCAGGAACATAGCTCTTGATTTATTTCTGCAAAGTAGTATAATCTATAATTGTCGCAGGAATGCGGCATATTCAAAGTACAGTGAGTAGTCGCTGTTGCGTTTTAGACGCAGCAGAGGAAAGTCGAGACACGCACACAGGCTGAAAGAGCCAATAGGCAGCGGCTTGTGTAAGATGGTGCCCGGCGCAAGCCGGGGCAGGGCGACCTGACGACGGTGAAAATAACTCCCGGAGTTATTAGTAACCCTAAAGTGCCACAGAAACGATGTCACCGGGCGACCGGTGAATGCAAGGGTAAACTCCACCAGCGTGCAACCCAAATAGGCAGGGACAATTGTCACCTGCGGGTAGGGGCACCTCGCATAGCGAGGAAGGGGATCATTCCCCTTAGATAGATGACTACTAAAACAGAATCTCGCTTACAGCTGTATCTTTGGATATTATTTTTTTAAAATGGACTTGCACAGTTTGTCAAACTATGCTAAAATAACTTTTGTCGGAAAGAGCTGGGGGCGTGGCGCAGCTGGGAGCGCGCTTGAATGGCATTCAAGAGGTCAGGGGTTCGATCCCCCTCGTCTCCACCAAAAAGAATTGAAAAAACCCTTGGAATTGTTGAGATTCCAAGGGTTTTTTATTTTTTAGGGAAGTGCCCAAAAGTGCCCCGAAATTTGATTAGTAAGTTTACTAAACCAAAAAGAAGCAGAAAGAGCTACCGGCTAATGAACATTTGGCTTAAAAAGCAAAACAATTAAGCCCAGGAACCCAGTGCTCTTACTTATCGTCTATCTAAATAAAGATAGGTAATTGCACATCTTCTAGGAGGGGTTTAGTTGAGGGAAAAATATATTGGTCTTTTCACGGCTTTTCTTTTAATTAGTATGCTTGTCTCTCCAATCACCGTTTTTGCGTCAAATAACAATTTAAGACTAGGGCAACCAAACCAACATGTAGATGATATTGTTTTTAAAGAAACAATAAAAGGAGCCCTTAAAAGTAGAAGCGAAATGAACTTTGTTTTACCCAAAGGAGTTACTTTTACATCTTTGCCGATAGTTGAAGTTTCTAACGGTAACCTAGAACTTGATACGATTACGGACGAATTTAAGTTGGATGGAAGAGAATACATTAAAGTTAAAATTAAGAGCGAAAGTAGTATTCCAAGTACAATAAAAATAAGAGATATGAGGCTTACGGTAGACCGAACTGTTCCAGATGGACCCCTGTATTTAGAACTCACTGGCACAGCAATTAGTGAAACAGGTTCTGTTTTCCCAGGGGAAGATGCAATGCAAATACAACTTGGTGAAGTAGTTGAAGCATCAACAGATATGCATGTGGCTTTTAAAATTGGATCTCAGGTTTATTATCAAGGTAGCAATGCGAAGGTAATGGATGCGGTACCCTATTTAAAGGGAAATCGTACTTTTGTTCCACTTAGATTTTTAGTTAATACTGTAGGAATCACAGACAAAGACATTGCTTTTGATAATGGTAAAGTTACAATTAATAAAGGTGCTAATTTAATTGAGTTATCGGTAGGTAAAAATGAAGTTATTGTTAATGGAGAAAGCTATACTACAGATGTTGCGCCAGAGGTTCGGGATGGGCGAATTATGTTACCAACGCGTGCTGTTGCAGAAATTTTGGGAGCTAACGTAGACTTTGTGGAAGACCAGATTATTATAACGACTACAAATTAGTTTAAACTTATAACGCCTTCGGGGCGTTATTTTTATGCCCTGGTGCCAGTTGGTGCCAGGGCCATTGTTACCGGGAGGTGGGGGGCTTTTTTATTTTTCTGTAACATCTCTGTAATATCCTGGTGTTAGAATTTACTCAAACTAAAAAAATGGGGTGTGTTTATGAAAATAACCGTTAACGGCAATGTTGATCAAAAAGAAATTGACAGTATAGTCGCGGAAGAAAAGGAACGCCTTGCAGCAATGGGCAAGGAGGTAGGCACTATTGAAATATCAGTGGTAAGTCCTGAGGAATTAGAAGTTAAGACCTGGGCAAAATCTAATATTCGCCGGGTCAGGCGTATCACTGGGTATTTGAGCACGGCCGACAGGTTCAACGATGCAAAGCGGGAAGAGTTAAGGGATAGGGTAGTACATAGTTAGTTGGGGCACCTGCCGAGAGGTGGGGGTATTTTGTGTTTACAAGATCAAATAATGAAACGGTCCCAAAAGGTGACCGATTAAATATCAAACCTTATCAATAAAGCTAAGCGCTACAGCAGGCACTTAGCTTTATTGCATCACACTACCCGGCGGGCTGTTTTCCCAAAAGGAATAACCCCTAGCCAGGGGGAACTAGGGGTTATTCCCAAGGAGATAAACAAATGTGTTAGTGAGGCATTCACCCAATGGTATAATATGGTTAATGGACCAAAATGTTACTATAAAACAGAATTTATATATTGCCACCGCACGCATATTTGGCAGACTCAAACCAAACCGGCGTGCGGTGGTGATTGTTATGTGTAGATTGTATCGACAGTCTGTAGAAATCCACCCTGGTCCGCCAGTCCCTTAGTTTTCAGTGGAAAGGCTACTAGAAATATTTAGGACCATTTAACTAAAATGATCATATTATGAACGAAAGATTATAAAGGTGTTGATGCCCATGGCCTCTTATATCCGAGTGCTACACGCTTCCCCGGATTCGCCATCCGTTGATGTCTATGCGAATGAACGGACATTAGCAAAAACATTAACCTATCGAAATTTTACCGAATACATTCCTTTACAAGAAGGTAACTATAACATTAAAGTAAGTCTTTCAGGGTCGCAAGGGGAAGCGATTGCGCAAGATAACATGAGAGTTTATCCTAATTCTATCTATACCGTGGCAGTGACAGGGATGCAAAGGAAAATCTGCATTATGCCCATATCCGACCTAATAGACCGCGTGGGCTTAAATGTTAATTTCAAGTTGGTTCACCTTTCCCCGGATACTGCTAATCTGGATATTGGATTTCAAAATGGAACGAATTTATTTAAAGACGTACCCTATTGCGAAGCAACTAGTTATATTACTTTTCCACCCGGCACCTATACCTTCCAGGCAAAGGTCACGAATACAGAAAACGTGGTACTGACAGTTCCTAATCAGAAACTAACTTCTTCTAAAGTCTATACCGGATATATTGTGGGACTTAGTAACAGCAATCCTCCCTTACAGATGCTCACTCCACTTGATGGGAGTTCATACTTGAACACGAATGATAGTCCGTCAGGGAAGTTAATAATAGATTCAAAGAAAGCGGATGTTAGCGGCGATCAAGTTGTTGATACGGTTTTTTTATATGGAGATAAGCCTGACCCCACAAGTCCTTTTACGGATAACTTATCGGTATGTGTGGAAGATGGAAAAAACAATAAAAGCATCTGTGCGGTACCTCCCTCAAATGCCGGTTATAATGCCAATCTTTTTTTGGGAGATTTCAATGATGATAATGTTGCTGATATTCTCGTTCGCATAGAATCAGGTGGTAGTGGAGGTTATTTATTTGCGTATGTTTATACAGTTCTTAACAACAGACTAGTAAATATCTTTGATTATGAAGATTTTAATGCAAATAGTCAGTATCAGGTAAATTTTATGGATAATTACTTAGTTGAAGTTACTCAAATAAACAACCATAATACCTTTTTGATCGATCTAAGTAACCGTAAGGAGGAGTTTTCCGATATATATGATGAAAACGGAAAATTAATTCAGCCTTTACAGGGTAGTGTGTTGCCATTAGGTGGGCTTATACCTCAAGATACCGATAACGATGGTAATTTTGAACTAATTGCGATCCAACGCATTATCGGAAGGTTTAATGCGGAAACCCTTGGCTATGTGAAAACAACCTTGGATTGGGATGGAACAGGTTTTACTACAATAAAAACAGAGATTGTTACCTCGATAGATCAATTCTAATATAGCTATGGACTAATGACGAGGTTCATAGTTTTTGCTTATCTACAAGATCGGACACTTGATAAAACCGAATCAAGAAGCTACAAAAGACCTGAACAGGGAAGAAATGTGCAGGTCTTTTTGTATTTACTTCTGAACGCAAAAACGAATGGATGCATGTCCCCTTTGATACCTAAAGAAACTTTTCCTCTTAATGGTTTCAGCTAATTGACAAAGGAAAGTTTCTTGGATATTATGTTATACGATATATCGCATGCCATAATATTAAGGAGAGGGATAATGTGTCCTATTCAGGGGGCCCGATGACGGAAGCAATGTATTATATACTTTTGGCTTTAATGAATCCGAATCATGGTTATCAGTTAATGGCTGCAATTGAACAAGTATCAAATGGGCGCATAAAAATGGGTCCAGGAACGTTGTATGGCGTTCTTACAAGACTGCAAAAGGATAATCTCATTGAAATATTAAGTGATGATGGCAGAAGGAAGACCTACGCTATTACGGAAGAAGGCAGGGTTGCCCTCAAAGCGGAATATGAAAGGTTAAAAGACATGATTCAGGATGGAAGAATAATAGAAGGGTGATTATAGATGGGAAGGATAGTAAAAAGACTAATGCTTGACGATATCTATGCTATTGGTCGAAATGAAA
The DNA here is from genome assembly GCF_982386235.1 of Desulfotomaculum sp. NCBI lineage: Bacteria > Bacillati > Bacillota > Clostridia > Eubacteriales > Desulfotomaculaceae > Desulfotomaculum > Desulfotomaculum sp. Next base: position 52,429 of record NZ_CEVWQM010000024.1, read on the forward strand.
GCTGGTTTTCTGCTATGGCAAGTAAAGGTCTGCATTTAAAAAAAATCGGGCGTCTATTTGTTTACTTCGAAAAAGGGGAACCAAAAAAAACCAAATATAGAATTGATTATCTTAAGGAAACACCTTCGCAGGAACAACTGGATGTTTATCATGATTGCGGTTGGAATTTTATCGCAAATAGTGGTTATTTCTATGTTTTTTCTGCTGACGAGAAATCATGCACCACGGAGCTGCATACTGACCCAATTGAGCAAGGGTTTTCCTTGTCAGAGTTAAATAAGCGGCTTAGAAATAATTTAATCATTATATCCATTGCCATGTTATTGTTCTTGGGCATGATGATAAGCATCTATGCTTTCAACGATGAGCCCGTTTTATTTATGATTAAAGGCCAGTTTGTCCAGCAAATGTTCCTTGTGATTGTTGAGCTGTACGTTTTTTATTCGGTAATACGCAACTATATGGTGATTCACAAGCTCAAACAATCTCTACTCCAGGGTACAGAAATTAATCATAACGAGGATTATAGGAAAGCCAGGTTGCTGGGGGGTATATTGGCAGGTATATCGATACCCATGGCATTATTTACAATTATCATACCCTTTGCCGAATTTGCTGCAAGCAAAGACTATACACTTCCAGAAGGCAATGCTAATCTGCCAATTATCAGGCTGGAAGAGATAGAGAAAGGTCCGAATCTTATGCGTGAAACAGGTTATAATGGCGATCATGTTGATTGGGCAAATCGGGTTAGCTACGATTGGAACCTGTTAGCACCTGTTCAGTATGAAATAGATGAACATGGAGTCGTTCGTGGTGAAATGTGGGAAGATAAAAGCGGTGTATATTCGCCGAGCATAACCACCCGATACTATAAGTTAACCTTTGGCAGCATGGCAGAAAACCTTACTCTTGATCTTATTCATCGCTACGTTTGGCGTGATAACACGGAAGTTAAGAATATCAATCATCCGAAGTTTGATAAACTATATATTGCTCAGGATGGTATTCGCAAACAGATCTTTGTCTATTTGGATAATCAAGTAGTCCATGTTACCTATTACGGCAAAGAGCGAATAGAGGAAATCATACCGTTGCTTGCCCAAAAGATGATTGCTTATCAGGAACGAATGGCGAAGGGGTAATAGCAGAAGAATGCGAAACAAAGATTTATTTATATAGTGTGAGGGGTGGATTTTATTATGAAAAAGAAAAAAATAACGATTTCTGTCTCTATTATTCTGATAATCGTTTTGGCCTATATAGCAATTGGTAACCCGATGGTATTCTTTAATAATCAGAAACTAAAACGAGAAGTTACAGCAATTGAATCCGATAATGTGAAGTTGAATGAAATTGTACCTTTTGAGTGGGATACGGTATATACATTCGGACCATATACAAATAAAGAACAAATTGAAGATGTTATAGGTTTTAAGAGTCATTCTATTCAAGAGACTGTAAGCGAAGGAATGGTTCAATTACTTTTCGTCAAAGACAAAAAAGTGGTATCTAGTGTATGCGGCTACAGCAGTACTTTGGGTTATAGAATAGATTTTTTTGATAGAATCAGGTACACAGACAATGCTGTTTTTTCAGTTGAAAGAGATTCTGATATAGTTAGGCTAACTTATAAAAAATGAGCATTATTTTAGGGGAATCGTATGTTAGATCATTCTTTGTTACATATCAGCAGAAAGGTGTGCAACAATAGGGGAGAAATTTTTATGGGAAGAATTATAATGGCGATTGTTTTAACTGCTATGGGTGGTGTTCTTGGAAGTTTTTTAGAACCACCCGCATTGCAAATAGCATACCGCTTGCAATTATGGGAGGATTTATTTTAGCAGCGATTCAACGTAGAAATGATAAATAAATTGCGTATAATAGAATATGACATAAATATTTATAAACCATAGCGTAGGTTCGACATCGACACGAAAGCGCCAGCCGGCAACAATGCCTCGACTGGCGCTTTCGTGTTTCTTATGGCCCTAAATCCAAACATAATGCCTTTGTTAACAAGGGTGAAGCTATCGATAGTGCTTTGAGATTATCTTCAAGCATCGTATGCTGCCAAGTGCCCTGCGCTAATTTTTTCTGGGCTTTTTTACTTTTGCTAATCAGTGAAGCTATTGGTGCAAGCGCTTTTTCCAAGTCCTCTTTCGTATATTTGTCCGTTGCGTCATGCTTTGCTAATTCCCTTTTTATCAATGACGATGCGATATAAAGCGCTTTAATCCGGTTCTTTTGTAAGGTGTACTGGGAAGTACCTGGTGCAAATTTTTCTTGTGCTTTCTCACCTCGCTCAATCATTGAGGCGATAGCTCGAAGCGCTTCTTCCATATCTTTCTTCGTAAAATCACTCATAAACTCAACCTTCCATAATTATGGGAAAGGGGACAAGGGGATAGGTTGTTTGTTCCGGTTTTAAATTAATATGAGTTCAGGTAAAAATATACCAACGAGTTTTTCTCGACAGACACTTTTCCCTTATCAAGGACACGCTAAACTATAAATACTCTATTTAAAACCAATTGACAATTATGTAAAAAATGGAAAAAATTGCACCTTTTAAAGGGGCAATACTTAATCTAAATCATAGCATAACCAAAATAAAAAGTATAGTATTTTTTTTGTTTCTTCTTATACTTAAATTGTAACTTAAAATAAAAATGCATAGGGAGTTGTTGCATCCTGTTTAATCAAAAAGAAACCTGCGAAAGAAAGCATTTAAATCATGTTCAAGAAAAGCTCAAAATGGCACTTGAGCGTATTGAACAAAAAATAACGAATTACTCCAATGAGATATTAGAAATCAAACGGTATATGTATGAAAATCTGGCCCAACTTGACCTTGCGGAAAAAGCAGCAAATCGAATTGCGGTTTCTGAGGGTGTTGCTTTTGGAGAAGAAGCTGTCAAGGAAAGAGAAAGGCTTCAAAAATTAATCCAATCCCCCTATTTTGGAAGAATTGATTTTGCTGAAGCAGAAGAAGTAAAGGAGGAAGCATTCTATATCGGAGTACATGCATTTGTTGATCCCGTGACGGCTCAACACATCATTTATGATTGGCGAGCGCCTATTTCGAGCATGTTTTATGATTTTGAATTAGGTCCGGCATTTTACGTAGCCCCTATCGGAAAAATTGACGGAGTACTAACCCTAAGGCGGCAATATAAAATCAAACAAACTCAAATGGAATATATGCTTGAAAGCTCTCTGAATATTGGCGACGAAATTTTGCAGAAGGAATTAAGCCAGAATTCCGACGATAAAATGAAAAACATTGTAGCAACCATTCAGAGGGAGCAAAACGCGATTATCAGAAATGAAGCAGCAAAAGTATTGATTATACAAGGAGCGGCTGGTTCTGGAAAAACATCGATTGCATTACACCGAGTCGCGTTTTTACTGTATCGATATAAAGAAACTTTGAAATCGAAGAACATTCTGATTATCTCTCCTAATAAAGTCTTTAGTAACTATATTTCTAGTGTCTTGCCGGAATTAGGAGAAGAAAATATATCGGAAATGGGCTTTGAAGATATTGCTTCAAGCATGATGGATAAGAAGTATCAATATCAAACATTTTTTGAGCAGGTGGAGAATTTGTTGGATAATGGGAGCTCGGATGCCATTGCCAGAATGGAGTTTAAATCAACGAATCATTTTGTTGAACAACTCCAAGCCTACTTGGAATATGCCGAAGACGAATATTTTGAGCCAATCAACCTTGATTTTGGTGTTCTTTCTATTTCTAAGGAAGACTTACTTTCGCGCTATCATGCTTATAAAAGACTACCTATTAAGCGGCGTTTTGATAAAATTGCCAATGATGTAATTGCAAAATATAAAAATTATATAGGGGGAAAGCTAGATGCTAAAATTGTCCGGCAAATAAGAAGCAGCATTTTGAAATTGTATCGATTCCCTAACGCGGTATCCTTGTACCAAAATTTTTATCACCACATAAAACGCGAGGATTTATTCCAGTTCATCACTAAAAATACATTTGAGTTCTGTGATGTCTTTCCATTTATCTTAGTAAAAATGTATTTTGATGGAGTGGAGCAAGATTACAAAGGTATACAACACTTGCTGGTTGATGAAATGCAGGATTATACGCCCATTCAGTATGCCGTATTGGCAAAATTGTTTTCCTGTAAGATGACGATTTTAGGGGATGGATATCAAAGCGTTAATCCTTACAGTTCCTCAACCGTGGAGAAAATACAACCATACTTTGCTGGCTGTAATTGTGTGGAATTATACAAAAGTTACCGCTCAACCATTGAAATTACTCAGCTTACGAAAAAAATTATAGAAAATAAAAAGCTGATTCCTATTGAGCGGCACGGTGATACACCAACGATAACGGTATGCCGGACCCAAAAGGAACAACTTGATAAAATACGATACTGGATTGAACAATTCAAGCAATCCGGACATGCCTCACTGGGTATTATCTGCAAATCACAAAAACGAGCGAGGCTGCTGTTTAAACAGATTCGTGCTGTTTATGATGATGTTATTCTGTTAGATTTTGGAAGCAATGAGTTTAAAGATGGTATCGTCATTACTTCTGTTCATATGTCTAAAGGGCTTGAATTTGATCAAGTAATTGTACCAGATACCTCAGAACACTTTTACAAAACACCATTGGATAGAAGCCTGTTATATATCGCTTGTACAAGGGCAATGCACAAATTGGATTTAACCTGTTGCGGAAGAAAAACCACTTTTTTATGTGAACCAGAAAAGGTATTTGAATTGGCTGTCGATATGGCTAATATTTGAGAAAGGCTAGCTCAATTTTTAACTTTACCTGGCTCTTTCATCTTCTTCCTGAAAATCCAACCAGAGCGACGTGCATCCACAAGGATCACTACGATGTCGAGATGGGTTTTTTAGGTGATTCATTTGATCGAATATATAAAAAGCCGCAGGTAATTACCGTCAATGGGATTGTCAATATAATCGCTGAACTGCCAATTAACGCCTGTAAAAGCTCGACAATGATTATCTCGCGGTTTAAAAGATGCAGGAGGGAATCAGAGTAGGTCAGCAGTAGCATAATAGTTGTTAAGGAACTTCCAATATAAGCCAATACCAAGGTGTTTGCCATGGTACCCATGATGTCACGCCCGATGCTCATGCCACTTTTAAACAGCTTTTGAAATGTAATATTGGGAGCATGTTCGCATAATTCAAAAAGTGCAGATGAAATATCCATTGCGACATCCATGATTGCTCCCATGGCGCCAATGATAATTGCCGCAAAAATGATGGCAGTAAGTTCAATCGGTTTGTCCGGATTGAGCATCGTTAAATAAATGGAGTGCTCATCTACGAACCCCGTAAGATGAAGTATTCTGCTCATGATAGTAGTAGTAACGGCTGCAATAATTGTCCCGGATATACAACCAATCATAGTCGCGAGCGTTTTCTTACTCGCTCCGTTAATTAAAACAAGCGTCATCGTAATTGTGTAAAGGCAGGTAATTACAGCGCTTATGTAAGTGTTATATCCATTCATGACAGATGGAACAAACACGAAAAAGACGAATAAGAATGTAAAAGTCAATGAAAGTAAGGTGTTAATACCTTTCCAACGCCCAATTAATAAAACCAACCCTGCAAATATCAGCCCCAGAATAACAATTTTATCAAACCGATAATAATCTACAAACTGCCAAGGTGTGACGTCGGTATTTGGATCATCCATCTGTAAAAGCATGATATTGTCTCCTGGTTCTACTTCCTTTATAAATTCACTTCCGGCAAACATACTGTCAATTAATTGTTGCACGGTAACCACCTGATCTTTATAAAGACCATTTTTAATTTTAGCGGTAAAAGTAATATTTGTGCTTGTATAGCTTTCAGTTTCGCCAACCGGTATTTCATCAATTGATCGATCAAGTACAGCGATTACCTTCCCCTTAACAGTTTCTTCAGCAGATACACTGAAAAGGGAAAAATCTTTTATTGCAATGCGATTGCCGACAAATATGGCTAAAATGGACAAAGCCACAGCTATAAACCATATAACAAACTTTTTTTGATGGATTTTTTGTCTTGGTTTTTTATTCACAGAGAATAGCCCCCCATTTAGACCTAGTAGATAATTATGTAATTAGCAAGTATTGGCGTAGGCATACCCAGCGGCTCATAAAGACGCCAGAGCAAAGCGATGCAAATTCCAAGCGTAGGATAGGCTTAATTATATCAGTTCGTTACTTATTTGGCAGGCAGTTTTACAGTATTTCATAGTAGATTGCCTTTAATTTTTATACAGGGAGTGCACTAGAACATGGGTGGTCAATTTAGTATAAATAAACGTAACCCTCCACTGCCTCTGCGGGCGTAATTTTTGTGACACGAATTTGAGGATCGTTGTATTTCCGGCCATCATAATCGTATTGCCCGATAAAGATAGTTCCTTCAACCATTACCCATGAATCTTTTTTTAATTCGGAAGCCTTGTCGTATTTACATAACAGCCCGGCAGGCGCTAAATCTGCGACACAGCAGGACATCATCAATCGGGCAGGTACAAACTCATTCTCTTTCAGCGTTTCAAGATCTTTGAATACGAACCCCGTCATAACAACCGTGTACCCTTCGTATTTGTCCATACTTGTGTATATTTCGGAAAGCCAGAGGCCGAAATCATCATTGGAAACCGTGATTTTCTTGTTTACGGCATCTAAGCCGGGCAAACGGGCTAAATGGTCCCCATCCGGCATATCGGTTTGCTTGCCGGGGATGGTAGTGTCTATGGGGTCTGTAGGCACTGTATCTTCCAACAACGGGTCTTCGGTAGGGGTGCTGGTTGCACCCTCAGAGCCGGCGTTATCCGACGGAGCCTGTTTTTTAGGTGCTCCATATTGGCTGGTTTGTCCGGAAAAAGCATTCCCGCTAAGGTAATTACCGGAAAGATCCGAGGTGCCCAAAGGGCTGTGGGGAAGCAAAAGCAGCAAAACAGGAATCGCCAGCACAAAGCAATGGCTGGATCGCACTTTATGCTGCGGGCGAAACAGCCTAAAAAGGCTCACACAAGCCCATATCAGCATGACGGTTGCCGTAAAGCAAAGATACGGCTTCATTCTGGGCGTAACATAGGAAAGGTATTTCCCGCTGCTCGCCAAATATAGCATCAAAGCCCCAAAGGAGCAATAGCAAAGAAACTCCAGAAAAACCTGCGAATTAAACGCCCTCGCCCGCATTTTTATATCCCTCCTAAACCGGCAAACAAAAAGACCACGGCAAAGCATACGATAAATGCTGTAAACAATAGTTTAGCGATAAAACTCTTCGAAAATCCCGAACGGAGCATCAGCACATTTTTAATGTCCATCATCGGCCCAAACACAAGAAATCCCATGATCGCACCCATTGGAAACTGATTCGCAAAGCTGCGCGCAATAACGGCGTCGGACGAAGAGCATAGGGAAAGAACGAACGCCATTGCCATCATAATGATAATGGAGACCGCTAGCCCGGCGCCGCTTTGTGCGTCGCTGAATATGCCGGTTCCCAGCACTTGAAATAAAGAAGCAATGAAGGTTCCGATCATCAGATACTTCCCGACGCTGAAAAATTCCGCTTGCGAATGGCGGATAAACAGGCCAAGCTTGCCAGAGAAAGTGGTGATTGACTCGGCATCCTCATAACAGCCGCAGTTGCACATCAGCCGGTCAAAGGTGCCTCCGGATAGTACATTACCCTTTGGTGACCAGATGGCAAAAATAAGCCCGATGATAATCGCGGCTATCATGCCAAAGCAAATGCGCTGGATCACAATTGTCAGGTTGCCGCTGAAGGCGTAATAGGTCGATAAAATCACCACGGGATTGATTACCGGCGTAGCCGCCATAAAGGTAATCGCTACGGGCAGGGGAATCCCTTTTCTCACCAAGCTCCTGAAAATCGGGATGGAAGCACAATCGCAGACCGGGAGGCAAAAACCGCCCAGAATCGCGGCCAGCATGCCTGCGCCCAGTGATTTGGGAAATCTGCGCTCGATAAAGCCCTGTGGAATAAAAACCTGAATCATCGACGACAACAATACGCCGATCAGCAGGAAGGGAACGGCCTGCAGGATAATCCCTAAAAATACGTTGATAATCGTATTGAACGGAATTTGGAACGCCTCAAAAACGGGCCGTGCGACAAAATGCAGGATGACGAGCAAGGAAACTATAAGAAAGAAGAAGTTGACCGGATGCTCCTGCCTTCCGAAAAGCTGTTTATATAAGTCTTTATAAGCCCTTATTTCATATATATTAATGCCTGAATTTATGCCGTTCAGCAGGCGGTGAATTCGTTTATAAACAGTTACCGAATGCACATTGCGAACCACGGCAAAATCACTGTTTGCAATCTGCTCGGGCAGAGCGCCTCCCGTCCTGCCCAGCAGATTTTCTATGCTTGCCGCGTCCGCAATGTGGATGACTTTTTGAATTTTACACAAGCCGCGAAGTGAGTCTTGTAAAAGCAAAGCTTGCAGCCTGGAAAATGGGACGACACCGTTCCACTCGATCCAGATTTCTTCAGGGTTGTAGGTTTGCAGGATATACAGAATTTGACTGACTACTTGCAGGGGCTGCTGCTCCAAAGCCTTTTTGGGGAAAGAAATACGGTGGCAGTTATGATACTGCCTCTGGAATTCTTCTTCGCCGCTCTCAAACTGTATAACAAGTATCCTGATATCCTGCCAGTCGCGCCTGTTCAGCAGGGTATTCAGAAACGTCGTTTTCCCGGCGTCAAGGAACCCGGTCACAACATAAACGGGTATCGCCATCCTAGCATTCCTCGCTAAAGAGGATGCATAACTCCTGTCTGTTTAGATTCCGGCCGATGATGCAAAGCATGTTGCCTTTGGTGGCGCATTTTGTCACTTTTATATCTCCGGGGAGATATTGCAGGTTCATATATCCGCTCGGCCCGCGAACGATACCTTTTGCGCGAAGAATCGTTCCGTTCGCGCTTCTCTCCATATTGGATAGCCGCTCCTTCAAATCCTCAATGCTGAATAGCCGATTTGTCCGAATGGTAACTGTATCAAAAACATCTGCCGCAGCATGATGATGGCCGCAAGAACAATTTTGGTCATCATCATGGCTATGTTTGTGCTCCGCGTAACTGTGCGCACCACGGCACCCGCAGTTGCAGTCATGTGTGTGCACGTGCTGCTCTATACGGACGCGATTATTACGGTGTGGGTGGAGTATTTCATCCACCTTGATCTGGCCCCAAGGCTTCGAAAAGATGACCGCATGCGGATTTAAGCCTCTGATTATTTCACAAGCAGCGTTTACCTGAGCAGGGAACTCCTCGGCACGGCTAAGTAAGACGGCATCGGCGTTTTGAATCTGATCCTCAAAAAATTCACCGAAGTTGTCAAGATACATTTTACAGCGTTTTACATCTACGATTGTTATTTTAGCCTTTACTTTAGCAAGCGGCAGGATGCGCGGGTCCGAACAGGCCTTCATAATATCCGATAGTTTGCCAACACCGGAAGGTTCAATGACGATTTTGTCGGGGTGAAAGCGATCCAAAAGTTCTCTAAGGGCTTTGATAAAATCACCCGAAAGACTGCAACAGATACAGCCGGAATTCATTTCTTTCACTTCAATACCGCCCGATTTCAACAAGGCGGCATCAACGCTGATATCACCAAAATCATTTTCAATGAGAGCGACTTTCTCATGCCGAAAGGACTCTCTGAGCAGCTTTTGAATCAGCGTGGTTTTTCCCGCTCCAAGGAAGCCGGATATTACGAATATTTCTGTTGACATGCAACTCCTCCTAAAAAAATACTAACTCAGGCTGATAACGATCAAGTGGTCTTGCAATCACTGCAGAGTCCTAATACCTCCAGATTATGGCCCATGACCTGAAAATCCTCATCCTCAAGTTTTGGAATAAACCTCTCCATTGGGCAATTGTCCATTGCGATGATCTTGCGGCAGTTCAAGCAGACAGCATAATGCTTATGCTTGAAACGGTTTAATTCATACACCGCCATTTCATGATTCATCACATTGGTTTTAATCACCATGTCCTTTTTTACGAAAAGCTCCAGTATCCGGTAGACGGTAGACATCCAAGCCGCGTCTCCGCTTTTCTCCATTCTTGAGCATATATCTGCGGCGCTTAAGGGCTTATCGGTATTTTCAAGTACCGAGAGCACACTTTCGCGTTGCCTCGTTCTCTTTATCCCCGCTGGCCAGATGTTCTGTCCCTCTTTCAATGTATTCACCTCATTCGATTTTTTGTCAGGACTGTGTAGCCCCCCTTGGGTTCTATGTAAATTTACTGAAATATGCCGACAGAGCTCTCTCAATTTCTAATGCCCGATATGCAAATGCGTTTCATTTGCATTTATGTTTATTGTATCGTGCAAATCCCGTAAAGTAAAGTTTTTTGGATATAAGCCGAATGTAGCATAATAGGACCGTCATTCGCGACGGGTAAAGCGAATGGTGAATTGCAGCTTTTTTGCGACTTCAAAGAGCTGTTCGATGCCGGACGTGTTAAGACTATCGGTGATCTTGACAAGGCAATACTCGGAATGGGTCAGGTAGCTTTAAAGCATAATGCAAACTCACCAGTCAAATGACAAAAGCCTTTAGGCACATGTTTGTGCCTAAAGGCTTTTATCATTTGATATAGAGATATTTTGTTATTTGAAAGCTAGTTTCGATCACTTCCCCTGTAGAATTACATCCACGATGCATTTACTCAGGCGCTCTATAGCTGTTTCAACCTTTTCTGGCTCCAGTCCGGAATAGTTAATGATCATCATATGGGTCTCACAAGCTTGTTCGTCATGATAATAATTAGAGACACAGGAAATACGAATCCCGGCACTTTTGGCGGCACTTATCAATTTTGCATCTGCCACATCTGTGTTCACTTTCATGAGAAAGTGAAGTCCAGAGTCCTCTTCTAGAATCGTCACATAGGGGTTTAAGCTGCTTTCGCGGATGGCCATTAGGATGGTATCCCGTTGTTTTCGATAATAGGTTCGCATGCGGTTAATATGTTTTTCAAAATAGCCCTCCGAGATAAAGCGTGCCAGCGTGAACTGCTCAAAGCTGGACACGGTACAGGAGTAGAAACCCAACTTCTGATAAAATCGACCCACAAGATGCTTGGGAAGAACCATATAGCTAATGCGAAAGGTTGGTGCCAGGCTTTTGGCAAATGTGTTAATGTAGATTACCTTTTCCATTACGTCGATACTTAACAGAGTAGGAATCGGTTTACCGAACAAACGGAACTCACAGTCATAGTCGTCCTCAATAATATAGCGCTCATTCTGTTTGGCGGCCCAGCTTAAAAGCTCATACCGTCGGCTGACTGGCATGACAATACCAGTGGGAAAATGATGGGAAGGGGTAATGTGGAGAATGTCAGCTTCGCTGCTTTTCAAAAAATCTGCCATTACGCCGGAGTCATCCATAGGAATATGACAGCACTTAACATCGTTGCTCTCATATATTTTAGTGAGCCTGGTATAGCCTGGGTTTTCCACAGCATATAAGTGGTTTCTACCCAGCAGTTGGATAATGACGCTGTATAGGTATTGCGTTCCGGCACCTACTATAATCTGTTCAGGGTCCACCGACATGCCGCGGAACTGGTAGAGGTGCTCAGCGATGGCCTGCCTCAGTTTCAAAACGCCGCCCACCGAAGTGTCTGACAGCAGAGCCAGCTCATTTTCGGTTGCGGTCACCTCCCTCAGCAGTCTGGTCCAAATAGAGAAGGGAAAGGTATCCGGGGCTACGGAATTCCTAACAAAGTCAGCATAATAGGCTGGCTCATTTTTTGGCCTTTGGTCTGCCAGTGGTTTTTCTTTGGCAGGATGTATCGTTTGTTTTTTCAGATTGGAGACAAAATATCCCCTTTTGGGGAGCGAATAAATATAGCCCTCTGCCGCAAGCTGAGCATAGGCATTTTCGATCGTAATGATACTTACCCCTAAGTTTTTGGCAAAGACACGTTTGGAGGGGAGTTTTTCATCAGGCTTTAACTTCTTTTGCAAGATATCCATTTTAATACATTTATAAATATATTCATACATACTTTCTGACCCTATATTTTCGAAGGAATATGTTAACATAATTATAACCTCTTCGCTAAACTGACTATGGCCGATTTTTTCAGATTGGACATTTTAATATAGCCAGTTAAGAGTATACTCAATATTATTAAATATGTAAAGCGAGGGGTTTTATAACAATGAATAGCAAAAGATATGAATTAAATAAGGAACTTGCCCAGATGCTGAAGGGAGGCGTGATTATGGATGTAACCACGCCAGAACAAGCGAAGATTGCGGAGTCTGCCGGGGCCTGTGCCGTCATGGCCTTAGAACGAATTCCCGCAGACATTCGGGCCGCCGGTGGCGTTTCCCGTATGAGTGATCCCAAGATGATTAAAGGCATCCAGGAAGCGGTTACCATTCCGGTAATGGCAAAGTGCCGCATTGGTCATTTTGTAGAGGCTCAAATCCTGGAGGCAATTGAGATCGATTATATTGATGAGAGTGAAGTACTTTCACCAACTGACGATGTTTATCATATCGACAAGACCAGATTCCGGGTGCCCTTTGTCTGTGGTGCAAAGGACCTGGGAGAAGCCCTGCGTAGAATTAATGAAGGTGCTGCCATGATTCGCACCAAGGGGGAACCGGGTACGGGGGATGTGGTTCAGGCGGTGCGGCATATGAGAATGATCAATAGGCAAATCAGCCGCATCGTTGGCCTGCGAAAAGATGAGCTTTTCCAAGAGGCTAAAGAGCTGCAGGCACCCTATGATCTGGTTCTCTATGTTCATGAGCATAAGCGCCTGCCGGTAGTCAATTTCGCCGCCGGCGGCATTGCTACACCTGCGGATGCTGCCCTTATGATGCAGCTGGGTGCGGAAGGTGTTTTTGTGGGCTCCGGTATCTTTAAGTCAGGCAATCCTGCCAAAAGAGCTCAGGCTATCGTGAAGGCGGTTACCAATTACCAGGATCCAAAGGTAATAGCAGAACTGTCAGAGGATCTAGGCGAAGCGATGGTGGGTATCAACGAGCAGGAAATCGAATTGCTCATGGCGGAGCGAGGCAAGTAATATGAACGTAGGAGTACTGGCGGTGCAAGGGGCCTTTGCCGAGCATGAGGAGATTCTCTCGCAGCTTGGAGTGGCTTATATTGAGCTTCGGAATGGAGAGGACGCTCGCCAAAATTTTGATGGGCTGATTTTGCCGGGCGGTGAGAGTACCACCCAAGGCAAACTGCTCCGGGAACTGGGCATGTTTGAGCCGCTTCGGGAAAAATTATCAAAGGGTTTGCCTGTTTTGGCAACCTGTGCGGGCCTTATTTTGCTGGCTGAACAGATTTCCAACGATTCTGCCCGATATTTTGGCACTTTGCCGGTAACGGTCAAGCGCAATGCATACGGCAGACAACTGGGCAGTTTTTACACAGAGGAACAATTCGGCGATTTAGGTAAGGTTCCGATGACTTTTATCCGCGCACCCTATGTTGAAGCCGTGGGTGAGGGTGTAGAGATTCTTGCTAGGGTAGATCAGAACATTGTAGGCGTTCGATTTAACAATCAAATTGGGCTTTCCTTTCACCCTGAACTGAATGGGAACAGGAAAATTCATCAAATGTTTCTCGATAGCATTAACCCCACTTAAGCAGCGACTATTAATGTAATAGGTGTCTTTGTGACCACCCCTACCCGGATAAGTATGGCCAGGTTTTCTAGTTTGTTAGCTCGTTGCTACGAAGCATTATATTGCTGATTCTTGCAACATGCTTAAACTAGTTATATAATAATGGCAATATTCCGATTAAAGGGTGTTGGGTATGGAGTACATGACTGTTAAGGAAGCTGGTGAAAAATGGGGGACTGGGAGCAGGATTGTGACGTTGTACTGCGCCGAGGGCAGAATAGAAGGTGCAATGAAAAAGGGCAATATGTGGCTTGTTCCCCAGCATGCCGTAAAGCCGGCTGACAGAAGACGAAAAAAAGCCCCAATGCAAAAAGAAAAGGAAGCAGCGATAGCCAGAGAAATATATGATATATATGAACAAAGGCAACATAATAACCAGTGGCCCTTTCAGTCCTTGTATGAAAACAAAGAGCTGTTTGTGGAGATCGTGAAGCATTTTCCCTATCCAATGCACATCTGTGAGCCAGACGGAACTTTGCTCCTGGCGAATGAAGCATTTATAAAGTTTGCTAAAATAACCAACCCAGAAAAACTTTATAAAAAGCATAATATACTGCTCAATCCCAACCTTGAAAGATGGGGAATATTAGAATTTATGTTGCAGGCCTATCAGGGAGAAGTGGCTCACGCATATGATATTAAAGTACCGCAGCAAGAAATTTTTCAGCGATTAAATGGAGAAAAAGAAATAGTTTGTGGAAGCATGTATCAAAATTTAACTTCCTTCCCTATCTGCAATGAAAATAACCAAATCGTATACATCGTGACGGTTTTTACTACATCCCGACATTATCAGGGCAGAGAAGAGGTTATGAAAGGCAAAGAATACATAGATAACCATTGGAAGGAAGAATTTGACGCAGATAAATTGGCTGGTATTGTTTATATGAGCAGGTATCATTATACACGGTTGTTTAAAAAGCATACGGGTATGACACCCTACAACTACTATCAGGACGTAAAAATTGGTAAGTTCAAGGAAAAACTGTGTGACAACAATCTGTCCATCGCCCAAGTCTTTGCCGAATGTGGTGAGGATTACAATGGTAATTTCGCAAAAATATTTAAACAAAAAGTAGGTATGACCCCTTTCCAATATCGAAAGATGATTACTCGAAAATAAGAAATTCATAAAAAATGGGGCTGTCGCAGTAAGCCAGCCTGGAAAACAACAAAAGACGGCGACTGGCAGATGCCAGAAGCCGTCTTTTGTTGTAAAATATAGTTGTGAACAAAACTTTACAGCCAAATTATACATTAACCGGGAATGTATATCA
>NZ_CEVWQM010000025.1:0-67055 GCF_982386235.1 Desulfotomaculum sp.
AGTTGATATACATTCCCGGTTAATGTATAATTTGGCTGTAAAGTTTTGTTCACAACTATATTTTACAACAAAAGACGGCTTCTGGCATCTGCCAGTCGCCGTCTTTTGTTGTTTTCCAGGCTGGCTTACTGCGACAGCCCCAAATCTGTGTTACTTCTGGCATTCAGAGCACATTTGATCGGAGTTATCAGAAACAGAGCTGCTAGAGCTAGAACACTCACTTGAATTTGAACAACTGGATGTCAATTGTTCTATTTCTTCTAGAGCCTTTGATGTACGTTTCTCTTTAGCCATTAATGTAACACCTCCTGTTCATAGATTGTCCAAATTAGACATTTTCACTCCTGTAAGGATTTACTATTTATGTCGGCCACATTGCCAACTAATGGAATGTTTTAATTTTTAAAAATATTTTTTATATAACAGAGGATTTTGACAAAACATGTTTAATATTAATATTAACGGTCTGACCATCAGATATCATGCCATACTATTATCAGATTTGCGTTGCATTTTAGGAAGTACGGCTCCCATTACCACAAGGTTCAAAGTTTGAGTATTACAAGGGGAGGTGATTTTCAAGTTTTAAGGCATTATTTATAACTAAAGAGGCAATCATAAATAACTAAAACTTGCAAGGAGGTCCTCTATGTTAGCTTTCATGGCCTTTGTGCCGATTTTACTAACGATTATACTAATGGCTGCTTTTAACTGGCCCGCCAAAAGAGCGTTACCCCTATCCTGGGCCCTCAGTGCCGGCATAGCTTTAACAGTTTGGCAAATGGATTTTCAACATGTTTTTGGCTATTCCTTATTTGGATTTTTAAAAGCCATTGACGTTCTTATTATTATCTTTGGAGCCATTTTAATTCTCAATACCATGAAAACTTCCGGTGCCATGACCACCATTAACAATGGTTTTAACGGCATCACCAAGGACCGTCGTATTCAGGCTGTCATTATTGGCTGGATGTTCGGTGCCTTCATCGAAGGTGCCGCTGGTTTTGGTACACCCGCTGCTATTTGTGGTCCCCTGCTAGTGGGTCTTGGTTTTCCTCCCCTGGCTGCGGCCATGGTAGCACTTATCTTTAACAGTACCCCTGTATCCTTTGGTGCAGTTGGTACCCCTGTATTTGGTGCCATGAGTACTTTGGCCGGAAACTTGAGCCAGGTAGGCGCTGATCAAGAAGTCTTTAAGTTACTAATGACTAAGTGGGTAGCAATTCCCCATGGTGTGGTTGGTGTATTTATTCCCTTACTGGGTCTCTGCCTCATGACCAAGTTCTTCAGTGAAGAAAGATCCATTAAACCTGGTTTGGCAGCAGCACCCTTTGCAATTTTTGCCGGTTTAGCCTTTGTCATACCTTATATTTTGACCGCTGCGTTCTTAGGACCTGAGTTTCCCTCTCTGGTCGGTGCTTTCATTGGACTGCCTATCGTTCTATTGGCTGCCAAAGCCGGTTTCTTAGTACCCAAGGATACCTGGGATTTCCCCCACAAATCCAAGTGGGAGGCTGATTGGAAATCTGTTATGGAAGAGAACACGGGTGATATTGGTGAGGCCAAAATGTCCCTGGCCAAGGCTTGGGCTCCCTATGCCTTAATTGCTATTATCCTTGTTGCAACCCGTATTCCCTCCCTGGGTTTAAAGGCCATGTTGGCCGCCCAAACTATTACTATCCCTAACATCATGGGTATTGAAAATCTAAATTATGCCTTACAATGGGCATATCTACCTGGAACCGTTCCCTTTATCCTGGTGGCCTTAATCACCCACTTTATTCACGGTATGAATGGCCAACAAATCAAGACTGCTTGGACCAACACCTTTAAGCAAATTACCGGTGCTGCCATTGCCCTATTCGCCGGTGTAGCCTTGGTTCAATTGATGCTTAACTCAGGTACCAACGCTGGCAACCTGCCCAGCATGATGACAGCGATGGCCCAAGCTGCAGCTGCTCTATCCGGGGATGCCTTCCCCTTCTTTGCACCCTTTATCGGTGTGTTAGGTGCCTTTATTTCCGGGTCCAACACAGTATCCAACATTCTATTTGCTTCCTTCCAGTTTGAGACCGCCAGAATTCTGGCCATGCCCGAGATACTGATTGTAAGCCTACAGATTATTGGTGGTGCTGTGGGTAACATGATCTGTGTTAACAACGTCGTTGCGGTTTGTGCCACAGTGGGTACCATCGGCGCAGAAGGTAAGATAATCAGAAGAAATGCCATCCCCTGCTTCATTTACGGCATCATCGTGGCTGCCATTGTAGCTGCCATGATTTACAGTGGATTCAACCCATTCCCAATTAAATAACCAAAACCCCCTGGATTTTTAAAGATCCGGGGGGTTTTTTAGCCTTTCGTATTCCTTATTCGGGAAATTGATTTGATCCAGGAACAACCCTTGATACCTTTCATCCATTGCCAGTTCCAAATGTTTAAAGGCTTTTTGCATATTCTCCGCCCTTAGTCTTTCACCGTAGGAAAGCAGCATCCTAATTGACCCTATTCCGGCGGCATTGCCAACCTGTTGTACCTTTGCTAAGGAGATGCCATTTAACAGACCGATTCTTTGGGCATTGGCCGGGTCTAAATAGTTCCCAAAACCCCCGGCCAGCTTTAACTCTGTTATATCTTCCGGTGCTATGCTTGCTTCTGTTAGGATCACCTTTATGGCTGCCGCCACTGCTGCTTTAGCAAGCTGCACTTCCCGAATATCCTGTTGGGTAATAAAAATGTCTTTCGTCAGATTTACGGCTCTTTCCGGGTGCGTTTTTAGTCTTTGTTTAATCTTAAAGGATATTACCGGGGAAAGTTCCTCTACCCCTTGGATACGGCCACTGCTGTCAACGATACCCAACCGCAGCATTTCAGCCAGGGCATCTACCAGACCGGAACCACAGATTCCTTCTGCCCGGCCCCCGCCGATAACGCTTGCATGCACATCAAAATCCATCGTAACCTTATCAATGGCACCGGACCTAGCTACCATGCCGTGCTTAATATTACCACCCTCCAGGGCAGGTCCCGCCGGGGCAGAGGCAGCCAGAAACTTTGCCCCTTTTTGCAGTAGGATTTCACCGTTGGTGCCAATATCCACCAGTAACTTGGTTTCATCGGACCAAGAAAAACCTTGGGCCAGACAGGCAGCCAGGGCATCGGAACCCACAAAACCACCGATCAAAGGTGGTAAATAACAAACTGCTTTGGGCACAGCGGTAAGTCCCAATTCCTCTGCCGTTTTATAGAAAGGTCCCTTGGCGTAAGGCTGAAAGGGGGCATTGGCCAGTCCATGTAAGGGAAGTTGCAACAATATGTGAATCATGGGAGTATTTCCTACCATGACAATTTCCCGGATCTGCTCAGGGTTAACCTGAGCCTCCTGGGCACAGGACAAGGCAAGTGAATTTAAACCTGCCACCAATGCTGAGCGAAGGTTTTGATAGTTTGCCTCTCCCGTTAAAGCATGGGACAGACGCGATATAACATCCGCCCCGTAGAGATATTGGCCGTTCCTTAGAGAGGCCACAGCCAGTCTTTTACCACTAAAGAGATCATATAAATAGCTAACCATCGTAGTGGTTCCTATATCCACGGCCAGTCCCAGCGGCGGATCGTCCCATTCAAACTTTTCTACAAAAACCCCTGCACGGTGCTTTAGCTCACCGTTTTTTTCTACCACAAAGGCAGGATCGGTAGGTATCCCCTGGGCGTGGCCTTCTGCCAAAATCACCAGTTCCCCAGAGGCTGGCACTTCCACTGTGCCAGCCTGATCAATAGGAGTTTGACAGGCTAAAACCCACTGCCCCTCCGTGTCAGAGGGCAATACCTTGACCAGGCATTTACCACAGCGGCCCGTACCCCCACAGGGGGCAGCCAGATCAATGCCGAGCAGTCTGGCTGCATCAAATACGGTTGTGCCCGGTGATACCTCAATTGATTTCCCCATTGGCTGAAAAACAATTTCTATTTTATCCAAGGCAAACCCTCTTTTGAAGTTAACATACCAATTTTTTAACCATATTTACTGCTTCCACCGCATCAACGGCATAACCATCGGCCCCGATTTCCTGGGCATATTGTTCCGTAACCGCAGCCCCACCCACCATTACTTTGCACCGTAGCCCCTGTTCTTTCACTTGCTTAATTATTTCAGGCATATTCACCATGGTGGTGGTCATTAAGGCACTTAAACCAATAATCTCAGCATTTTTTTCTGCTGCCACCCGGACAATCTCCTCATTGGGTACATTTTTGCCCAGGTCTATGACATCAAAACCATGGTTAGACAGCATTACCGAGACAATATTTTTGCCGATGTCGTGGATATCTCCCTTAACCGTTGCCATCACCACTGTGCCTGCTTTTTTAGAGGGCCCCTTGGCCAATTCCGGACGTAAATGTTCAAAGCTTTTGGTCATGGTCTCACCGGCCATCATTAACTGCGGCAAAAAGTAAATACCTAGCCCATATCTTCGTCCCACTTCCTCGATCCCAGGCACTAAGGCTTTATCCAACAATTCCATTGGCGATAGCCCTGTGGCCAAGGCTTCATCAATGTATGTCACAACATTATCTTTGTCCCCGGAAAGCACTGCCTGGTATAAAACTTCCAAGGGAGTAGTGGCCAACTTCTCTTGGGGCTTTGCCACTTGAGGACCGTTCGCTGCCTGTTGCTCCCTGGCAATGTACTTCTCAGCCCTGACATCCCGGGCCAGCAGCACGGCAGAGGCCCTCAGGGTTTCCATCATACGTTCATCCTGGGGATTTAGGATGGCTGCATCCAAGCCGGCATATAAGGCCATGGCAAAGAATGCCGTATTGATCAAGCCGCGGTTTGGCAGGCCAAAGGAAACATTGCTGACCCCCAAACTAGTGGTTACTCCCAGTTCCTTCTTTACCCGTCTAATGGCTTCGAGGGTTTGCGGTACTCCTTCCGGTTGGGCACTGACAGTTAACACCAGACAATCCAGCATCAAATCCTGTCTGGGAATACCCCACTCTTCGGTTTTTTGCACCAGCTTTCGCGCCACCTCCAGCCTACCCTGGACTGTGGCTGGAATACCTTGCTCATCCAGAGTTAAACCAATCAGGGCCGCCCCATAGCGTTTGGCCAGGGGTAGGATTGTTTCGATGCTACTTTCTTCACCATTGACAGAATTGATAATCGCCTTGCCGTGGTACAGTTTTAAAGCCTGTTCGATTACCTGAGGGTCTGTACTATCGATACATAGGGGAGCTTCTACCAAAACCTGAATGGCCTGAATGGCTCGCTCCATGGCCGAAATCTGGTCTACCCCGCCCACTCCAACGTTAACGTCTAAAATTTCCGCCCCGGCTTGTACCTGAGCCAAAGCATCCCGTCTGGTAATTTCCGTTTTCCCTGCACGAATTTCTTCTTGCAAAGCCTTTTTGCCGGTGGGGTTGAGACGCTCCCCGATGGCTACGGGTATACCCTGGGGATCAATGGTCACGGTTTTAACCCGGCTGGCTACCCTTAAACCAAAGGTTTTACTCCGGGGTTTTCTTTTAAGTTTCTTTACCCGGCCATAAATTGCCTGGATATGCTCGGGGGTGGTGCCACAGCAACCGCCCAGAATAGAGGCCCCATAGGTGACAAAACGCTCGGCATACTGGGCCATGGTCTCTGGTGTCTCCCGAAAAACGGTTTTACCATCCATAATTTCCGGCATACCGGCATTTGGTGAAACCAAGATCGGCAGGTTCGTACTTTCTGTAAGGGTCTGAACCACCTTTTCCAATTGACGGGGTCCCACTGAACAATTGACCCCAATGGCAGCAACACCAAGTCTTTCAGCCACCACTGCGGCGGTTTCCGGGTCGGTACCGGTAAAGGTGCGACCCGTTTCATCAAAGGTAAAGCTAGCCACCACTGGTACATTGCCGGCATCTGCAGCAGCAATGAGGGCTGCACGCATTTCTCCGATGTCGCCAAAGGTTTCAAAGAGGATTAAATCAACACCTGCCTCCACCATTGCCAGGCATTGTTCATAAAATTGCTCATAGGCTTGATCAAAGGTCATGGTACCCAGTGGTTGCAAAAACTTACCCAGGGGTCCCACTGAACCGGCTACCATTGCTCCGTATGGCCTGGCCGCCTCTTTCGCGATGATAACGGCCTGCCGGTTAATTTCTTTGACCTGATCAGCCAGGTTATAGTCCGCCAATTTTAATCCGATGGCCCCAAAGGTGTTGGTCGTTATGATGTCTGCCCCTGCTTCTAGATACAGTTTATGAATTTCCTTAATAATCTCGGGCTGGCTGAGGTTCCATTCCTCTGGACACCAACCCCCGGGAAGTCCCCTCTGTTGCAACAATGTACCCATGGCACCATCAATGATTAAAACTTCTTTTTGAACTCTTTCTCTAAAGGACAAATTCTTCTCTCCTTCCATTCCAGCAACGATATAGACAATCAGCCTTCTGACACAGGTCACATTTCCCACGTATTTTAGGCGGCTCTGGCACCCAACCAATAAAAAAACATAGGGATTTTGAGGGTTTCATCTGGCAAAACTCATTGCAAGCTATATTTATCTGCCACGCTTCAGCCAATTGAAGCACTGCCGGCAAATACTCCAGCGGCATGTCTTGATAACCAGGGCCTAGCTTGGCCGTGGCATATAATCCCCTTACTCTCATCTGGCGGGCTGCCAGGCCAATTACTTGCTCTGACAGTTCTTCCACCGCCACAGTTCCCACTGCATCCAGGATAACTCCCTTGGTTGTTTCGCCCTTATTAAATAACCGTGTCACTTCTTGTTCGATAGCTTCCCCAACTGTTACTGCCACCACGCTTACAGCACTAATTTTTCTTAATGCAGCATCTCCAAGCACAAGGTCAGGCATCGAGCCAATGGCAACCCCCTGCTGCTCTAGATAAAAGGGTACTTGATTAATTGCCGCCGTAGGTGTGGCTAAAACTTTCCCGGCTTGAATAACCGCTTCAATCTGCCTAAGCAATTCCGGCCAATGGTCCGTTGAATTTTTTATGCCCAGGTAACGAAGTACCTTGGCTGGTGGAATCTTTAAAGCTATTTGTGGCAGCAGCATATAATCCTCCAATAATTACCATAATAAAAAAACACCCAATAAGGGCGTTATGGGTGATCGAAATCCCGTCGCACACCTTATCTTTCAAGAAACAAAAGTCCCTGCAGGAGTTGGCACCGCCGCCATAAATGGCCGGTTGCCGGGTTTCATAGGGCCAGTCCCTCCACCACTCTTGATAAGTGCAAAATTTTTATTTTATTATTGTAATGTACAATAGGTTTAGCTTTTTCGTCAAGATATTAATTAGATAAAATTTGCCGCAGACTCCCCTGCCACATAGCCAGTGCTAAAGGCCACCTGCATATTAAAACCACCCGTCTGTGCATCCACATCCAGAACTTCTCCGGCAAAAAACAGACCTTTCATCAGCTTGGATTCCATTGTCCGGGGATTTATTTCATTTACTTTAATTCCTCCGGCAGTTATTGTGGCCTCTTGAATGGGTCTGGTACCGGTTATATGAATTGGCAAACCCTTCAATAAAGCAGTCAGATTGCTTATCTCGTGGTGGCTTACCCTATTTGAAGGACGCTCTAAGGGAATATCAACCAACCGTAGGATCACTTTGGTCAACCTCTCTGGTATGCTTTCGGCTAAACTATTTTTTATGGAACGCTTGCCGGCTTGGTCAAGGTTTTTTGTTAGTTTTTGTTCTAGGTCACCCAAGGGGTAGCCGGGGAACAAATCTATTTTTCCTTGGATTAAGGCCTGGCTATCCTTCTGACAGGCCAGTGCCACTGGTCTGCTTACCCGCAGAGCACCGGGACCCGAAAGACCCCAGTGGGTTACAATAACATCGCCAACCTCCGCTGCCATTGTTTTTCCTTTTTGATTGTAAAGGGTGATGGTTACGTCCTTTAAAGAAAGTCCCTGCACCTCTCGGTTGAGTATCCAGGGGTCGTTACAGGTAATGGAAACAGCCGCAGGCAACAATGGGGTCACTGAATGCCCCACCTGCCGGGCCAGCTTGTAACCATCCCCGGTGCTGCCAGTGGCAGGATAAGAAAGCCCGCCGGTGGCTACCACCACTGCTTTAGCAGTTACGACCTGGTCATTTATTTTGACACCCTGACAGGTTTGATCCGCCACCAAAAGAGAACTTACCTTAACGGCATAACTTATTTTCACACCAATTTGCTTTAGGTACCCAGTAAGTGCCTGAACCACATCGGCGGCCCGGTCACTAACCGGAAAAACCCGCCCTCTTTCTTCTACTTTCGTCTTAATCCCTAGGGTGCGTAAAAAACTTCTTAAATCTTCGCCTGAAAATCGGTGTAAGGCACCATAGACAAATTTACCATTGCCCGGAATATTGACAATCATTTCATTAATATCAGCACAATTGGTTAGGTTGCAACGTCCCCCGCCAGTAATGAGCATTTTTCTGCCCAGGGATTCATTTTTCTCCAGCAGCAGCACCCGTGCCCCCAGCATAGCTGCCCGGGCTGCCGCCATCATGCCAGCGGGGCCTCCCCCAACCACTAAAACATCCCATTTCAAATAAATCGACTCCCGTTTGGTGATTATGCCTTACTTGTTATATTTTAACTCAAGTAGGGGCTAAAGCATACTCATACTGGAAAGATCCTTCGCTAGCTCAGAATGACAAAACGGCTGGCTGAAGGCTGAAAAAGCAGCCCCTTGGCAGGGCTGCCATTTACCATATATGCAAAATTAAACATTAAATCTAAAATTAATAATATCTCCATCCTGTACGGTATATTCTTTACCTTCCAAGCGGAGGACGCCCTTTTCTTTGGCTTTGGCCATGGAACCAGTGGCCGACAGGTCTGCAAAGGCAATAACCTCAGCGCGGATAAAGCCGCGTTCAATATCGGAGTGAATCTTTCCTGCCGCTCTTTTGGCATCTGTGCTGCGCCTGATTGTCCAGGCCCGCACCTCATCCTCCCCAGCAGTTAGGAAGGAAATTAAACCTAAATATTCATAGGCTGCCTGAGCCAAACGATCGATACCCAATTCCTTGATACCCAGGTCTTCCATAAATAGTTCCCGGTCCTCGTCTGGCAATTGGCTGATTTCCATTTCTATACGGCCACATATCTCTATGACAGCAATGCCCTTTTCTGCAGCGTATTTTTCCACATTGGCCTTACCCGGGTAGCTTCCTTCCCTAAACTGGTCTTCATCAATGTTGATTACCAGCATCATGGGTTTCTCAGTCAAAAAGGCATAGTTTTTCAGAGTTGCTTTTTCTTCATCGGTTAAACCCAATTGGCTAATGGGACTTTCATCCTCCAAAGCCTGCAAACATTTCTTTAAGACTTCTAATTCAAAGGCGTTTTCCTTGGTAATCTTTTTACCCGACTGAATTCTTTCAATTCTCTTTTCCACCAGATCCATATCAGCCAAAAGAATCTCTACGGCAATGGTTTCTATATCCCGCATCGGATTAATCTCATCTTCCACATGGGGTACGTCTGAGTTCTCAAAGGCTCTTACCACATGAACCAATAAGTCAGCATTACGAACGGCACTGAGGAATTGGTTGCCAACACCCTTCCCTTCACTGGAACCCCGTACCAAGCCTGGTACTTCACTAAATTGAATCTGGGCAAAGGTAGTTTTACGCGGCTTGTACATGTTCACTAAAAAATCAATTCTTTTATCTGGTATTTTGGCAGATGCAGTAATGGTTTCGGTTTTACCACTGAGGAAATTTGATGTTTCCTGATTCGAGTTGGTCAATAAATTAAATATTGTTGTTTTTCCCACCATCGGCAGTCCAATAATACCACTGGTTAAATTGGTTGACACATTTATCACCTCTGTTGATGAGAATTTTACCATATAATTATTAAGTTTGCTATCAATATGGGCATAATTAACTTGGTTGGAGGAAGTTTATCCTTGGTAATACTTCATATATAACGGGTGGTGCATGAAATGGCTGCAGAACGTGAGACTTGGTCAGGAAAAACCGGTTTTATTTTAGCCTGTATCGGAGCAGCAATGGGGCTTGGCTCCATATGGATGTTCCCCTGGCGGATCGGTGCCCACGGCGGTGGAGCATTCATGATTCCTTATCTGCTCTTTACCTTTGGTTTAGGTGTTTTTGGTTTAATGGGTGAATTTGCCTTTGGCCGCAGCCAACGAAAGGGGGCCATCGGCTCCTTTGCCAAGGTATTTAAGTCAAAGGGCAAGAATTACGGTGCTGCACTGGGTATTATACCCGTTCTCGGTGTTACTGGGGTCTTTGTCTTTTATTTGGTTGTTTGTGGTTGGATTTTGAAATATCTTTATCTTGCCATCCGCGGAGCCTTTGGTAAAATTGATCCCGGTCCTTACTTTGCCGGCTTTGCTGGGCACCCTGAGAGTATTTTCTGGCATTTCTTAGCATTGGCCATAACCTTAACCATTATTGCCAAGGGTGTTTTAGGCGGTATTGAAAGAGCCAATAAATATATGATGCCCGGTCTGTTCATCATTCTAATTATTCTGTTGTTTCGTTCTTTGACCTTACCTGGTTCCATGGAGGGTGTTCGATTTCTGCTGGCACCAGACTGGAGCAAACTGGCAGATGGCACCACCTGGGTGATGGCTTTAGGACAAGCCTTCTTTACAGTGTCCCTGGGTGGTGCTGCCATGCTGGTTTATGGCAGTTACCTTAAGGAAACAGAGGATGTTACTTCCTCTGCCATTCATACTGCACTTTGGACTACCATTGCTTCTCTGTTGGCTGCCTTTGTTACCATTCCATCAACCTTTGCCTTCAATTTAGACATTCAGGCGGGGCCCCCTTTGTTATTTATTACCCTTCCAATGGTATTTAAGACGATGGCTGGCGGCACTATCTTTGCTATTCTTTTCTTCTTAGCTGTAATTTTTGCTGCCATCTCCTCCGCCATCAATCTAATGGAGGTACCCGTTGAGGCGATCATGGATCGCTTTAATCTGAGCCGGCTGAAAGCTTCCCTTATCGTAGCCCTGGCTGGCTTTATAATTGGTATCCCCCTGGATCTAAATATGGATCTATTTGGCAAATTTGCTGACCTTGTGACCATTTATTTTGTGCCCTTTGGTGCTGTTATGGCATCCTTTGTCTTCTTCTGGATATATGGTGCAGCCAAAGCCAGAGAACAAATCAATAAAGGTGCCGCAAAACCATTGGGTAAATGGTTGGAGTTTCACACCAAATATGTCTTTACCACCGTAGCCATTGTGGTGTTAATTATCGGTATAATTCAAAGTTGACAGACCTAATCGTGTTACACAATGAGCGGTGCGGAACGACACAGGGGCTGTTGCCTACATTTTGAATGAAAAAAGTGTCGCCTGCCTACTAAAAAGTAGTTTGCGACACTTCCTTTTGACTAATAGTTTTCAACCAGTAATTCGTAGTGGGCCTGAGGGTGAGCACAGGCGGGGCACAACTCAGGTGCTTCTTTTCCTTCGTGGACATAACCACAATTGCGGCACTTCCACTTGACTTGCTCTTCCCGCTTAAATACTCTGCCTTCTTCAATATTTTTCAACAAGGCCAGAAAACGTTTTTCATGTTCTTCTTCCACCTCGCCAATTTCTTTAAACACATCAGCAATCTCGTTAAAACCTTCTTCCCGGGCAATTCTCTCAAATTCCACGTACATATTGGTGTATTCGTAGTTTTCACCCTCTGCCGCTTCTTTGAGGTGCGTTTTGGTATCTGTAATGCCATTGAGAAATTTAAAAAGTCTTTTTGCGTGTTCCTTCTCATTGTCTGCAGTCTCAATAAAGATACCTGCAATTTGCTCATAGCCTTCTTTTTTTGCAGTGCTAGCCCAGTAGGTATATTTATTTCGTGCCTGACTTTCACCTGCAAAGGCAGCTAATAGGTTTGCTTCTGTTTTCGTTCCCTTTAAATTCATTTTCAAATCCCCCTTGTTCTTTCTTCTCTTTATGATGATAAAATTACTATTCGTTAAATTCCAATGATTTCCCTCTAATATGATAGGTCGTTCAGGCTTTGTTCATTTTTTTGTCATAATTATTAGAAAAGCTCAGGCCCGCGCCAGCCTATCGCGCGAGTCAGAGCTTTTCTAATCCTATCATCCTTAAAATTTTATACTTCTATTTTATACTTCTAATAGCAAGAAAAATAAAGCCGACCCTTGTAGGCCGACTCTTTGATCTTATATTACATTGGCTTTTCTTTGCTGGAGGTAACACGCATCTTTTCCTTGGGCTTTTCATTTCCCTGAAAAAGATCGTCAGCAAATTGATCTAACCTGGCAGGGTGGCTGGCAGGGCGTTCTGGATTCCTGGTGTTCGGGCTGTTGCTGGTACCACGATCTGACATTTTTTCACCTCCGTTAATTTAGAACCTTTTCGATGCGGGTCCAGACTCTCTTTGGGCCTATATAGCCGTTTCAAGGATTGACTGGCTTTCTGACAAAGGCCCTTCGACCTCAGCTGTAGTATTCCCGATCCGTTCCAGGTTATGATGCAAATGTCCCTTGCCATTCCTGTTCTTTAAAACCAACCAAAACCTTCTCACCATTTGTCAATATGGGACGTTTCACCAACATGCCATCGGAGGCCAGGATATCATAAAGCTCTTCCGCAGTGGCAGTTTTAATTCTGTCCTTTAACCCCAGTTCCCTGTATTTGACACCGCTGGTGTTAAAGAATTTTTTAATCTCCAAACCACTTCTTTGATGAAGTTCACGTATTTCATCTTTAGTTGGATTGTCACGAACAATGTGACGGGTAGAAAATTCTATGCCCTTTGCTGTAAGCCAATCCTTGGCTTTTCGAACAGTACTTCATCTAGGATAATCAAACAAAACCCATGTCATTTATCTGTCCTCCGGTATCCTCATATTTTTTTGTAATTTACTTTTCCTTTTTGGGTAAAGGTTTAAAAGCAATCTTGTTGCCCGTCCTCTTACGGTATTCCCTTAGCATACCATCATAGTCATCATCAAGGGCCTTCATAATAGAAAAACACATGAGTACCATGATAATGGCAAAGGGCAGGGCCGTCACAATAGATGCTGTCTGCAGTCCCTGTAACCCCCCGCTTATTAATAAAACAATGGCAATGGAAGACTGCAATATTCCCCAAATAAGTTTCACCTTTTTGGAAGGGTTGTTATCACCCTTAGAGGAAAACATCCCTAAGACAAAGGTAGCAGAATCTGCGGATGTAATAAAAAAGGTTATGATTAATAATGTAGCTGTGGCAGCTAATAAGGTTCCCAGGGGTAATTGTCCCAGGGTAATAAACAATGCAACTGTAATATCTTCTTGGACGGCAGCAGCAATTCCCTTTTGCCCAAATAACTCAAGATTTAACGCTGCTCCCCCAAAGGTTGCAAACCAAAAGAAACTAAACAAACTAGGAACCAATAAAACTCCCAAAATAAATTCCTTAATGGTACGCCCCTTAGAAATTCGGGCAATGAACATTCCCACAAAGGGGGCCCAGGCAATCCACCAAGCCCAGTAAAACAAGGTCCAATTACCAACCCATTTATTCTGGGTAAAGGGAGTAAGACGAAGACTCATTTGGATAATATTTTGCAGGTAATCACCAAGCGTAGTTGTTAGCGTATCAAAAATAAAAGAAGTTGGCCCTAGAAATAAAACAAAAAACAATAGGGCTATTGCCACTGAGATATTGGCATTGCTCAGAATTTTGATTCCCCTATCCAGTCCCGTGGTGGCTGATATCATGTAAAGCACTGAAACAACCAGAATAATTAAAAACTGAACAAAGGTGTTATTCGGAATGTCCAAAAGGTGCGCCAAGCCACCATTAATTTGAAGTGTTCCTAACCCCAGAGAAGTGGCAACACCAAA
Organism: Desulfotomaculum sp.; assembly: GCF_982386235.1. Lineage (NCBI taxonomy): Bacteria > Bacillati > Bacillota > Clostridia > Eubacteriales > Desulfotomaculaceae > Desulfotomaculum > Desulfotomaculum sp. Next base: position 13,876 of record NZ_CEVWQM010000025.1, read on the forward strand.
TGCCGTGGCCACAATGGCCAGTATATCAATTGTTTTGCCTATGGGCCCGTTTATACGATCTCCTAGCAATGGGTAAAAGGTGGAACTGATTAATCCCCTGTATCCCTTACGGAAATTAAAGTAGGCCAAGGACAGGCCTATAATTGTATAAATGGCCCAAGGATGAAAACCCCAATGAAAAAAGGCATATCTCATACCGATCCTGGCCGCATCCGCCGTACCTTCTTGATAGCCCTGGGGCGGGTTTAAATAATGGCTAACCGGTTCTGCAACACCCCAAAACACCAGTCCAATGCCCATCCCTGCACTGAACAGCATACTAAACCAAGTGATATTGGAATATTCCGGTTTGCTGTCATCATCACCCAAACGTATCTTTCCATATTTACTGAAAGCAAGGTAAATGGCAAATATAAGAAAACCAAAGGTTGCCAGAAGGTAAAACCAACCAAACTTCTCTGTCATAAAGGCTAGTAAACTATTGGCTTGCTGGCCTAGGCTATGTGGAAAAAGTGCTCCCCAAAATACAAATGCCAGGATGATAGATACAGCTATATAAAAGATAATCAACGACCCCCTGTGCTACAGTTAAATCATTGTTATTTTTATTTCTTTTCAGCATATCTATACTACCTAGAAAATTTAAATAAGTGCACATATTTTACCTCATGCCAGTTATCTTGGGATTTTTCGCCCAATGCTAATATACCGGAAGCAACCCAGGGTGATCCCCGGTAATACTCCGTCCGCCTTGGGGAGTAACCACAAAGGTGTTCTCAATTCCCACTACACCAATGTCTTCAATCCCTTTTTTAGGTTCAATTGCAAAAACCATTCCTTCCTTTAGGGGTTCCGAAAAACCCTTGGCAATGATCGGTAATTCATCTGTCCACAGGCCAATTGCATGACCTAGAAATGGTATAGCCCGTTTACCAAAGCCCATAAAATTTTCACGGAACGCATGGCTCAGGCTATTCATGATCGTGTCATATATAGTAGCAGGAACAGCCCCCGGTTTTAGCATATCTGCAATTTGATACTGTATTTCCACACATTGATTATGGATAGAGATTGCTTTTTCTGGAAGGGATTCCCCAAACATGTAGGTCATCGTTTTATCTGTATGATAACCCCCGACGCCACACCCTAAATCCATATAGACTAAATCCCCTTTTTTAAGTTTACGTTCCCGACTACCCATCGTAGGCACTGCCCAGCTTATGCCATAACTCCCTGCCGGCCCATAAAAACAGGTCGGGTAAAGCGAACTTTCGCCGAAGGCAGTATAACCTAGTGCCATCTCGGTGTCAAACCCTCTTAACCTGGTTACTCCATGATGACCTTCTTCAACCAATAGGCTAAACACCTCCGTGGCAAGTCTTGCTTCACTGATACCTTCTTTAAGTAGTTTTGGTACATCGTCCTCCATCACCCTTTGATGAATTTTACCCGATTGTTCCATTAGTGATAGTTCGTAGGGACTTTTTATAGCCCTTATGGCAGCTATCTGTGCATCTACAGAATGTCCTACGGTAAAAGAGAAATACTTCTGAAGCCGCTGATATAATGCCAGTGGCACACTTTCGGTTTCCATATAAAGCACTTTAGGAAACTCCTTAAAGGATGCAGCCACATCGTTATAGGTTTTCATCGGCTTTATGTTCGGAAAAAATGATTCCTCCATGGCCCGCTCATAACTGCGACGAACCCAAAAAATTGCTTCATCCCCCCGGGGAATCATCAGCAGGCCCTCTTGCATGGTCCCAGTAAAGTAGTAAAGGTTAACTTTATTAATAACTACAGCTATTTGCCAGTCTGGGTTTGACATTTTCATCTTGTCCCTAAACCGTCTCATTCTTGCCTGAAGCTCAGTAAAAGGTACCTTCGACTTCAATGGACAGCACCCCTAAATATTATTTTACAATTAATTGAATAATATCATAATTCAATCTATTTCAACAGCTTCCGTGCTTTAAAAATGTGGCCTTATATCTTAGGCGTTAAGCCATCCGCTAGGTCATCCTGAGCGGCAGCGAAGGTTCTTTTTCTATCATTGAAAGGCTATCCTCAAGATCCTTCGCTCTAGCCAGGCTGACAAAGATTTTTCATGGTGACGTTTTGCTGAATGAGCAGCTATCTGGATTTAACAACGCCTTTTGTTGTGCCTTTTTTCTTAGCAGGTGGCCTGTTCTTCTTTTGATCAACAACGAAACCTTTGAATACGTCTTTTTTACTAATTTTTATCTTAAGCTCTTTTTCGTATCTTTTAATTATAGGTAATTCTTTTTCCGTAATGATGGTCACAGCCGTACCTAGCCGGCCGCTTCTGCCCGTTCTGCCCGCTCTATGCAGATATTCCATAGCTTGTTCAGTTAAATCCATACTAAAGATGTGCGTTACACCCTGCACGTCTAGGCCTCTGGCAGCGATATCCGAAGCCACTAAAATTTGAATCTCTTCATTTCTAAACCCTTCTAAAGCCCTTTGACGGTCTTCCTTCGATACTCCACCCAGTATTTTGTGGGCTTTGTAGTGATGATATTGCAATTTCTCAGTAATTCTCTGAATCTCTTCACTATTATTGACAAAGACAATTGCTTTTTGGGGTTTATATGCTGCTATTAGTTTTCTTAAAACCTCAAGTTTATCCCTTTGACTCTCGGCCATAAAATAAAAATGGGAGATATTTGAATTGACTAGTGCGCTAGCTGTAATCTTTACTACCTCTGCATCCTGCATTAACTCCTTGGCAATTGCCAGGGTTTTTGCATTGATATTTGCTGCAAAAACCATTAATTGCCGATCCTTCATGGTGGTTTTAATCACTGCCTTAACCCGGTTGACATCATTTTGATCCAACAGCCTGTCACCCTCGTCTATGACGATGGTTTTTATGGTATGGGCACTAATCTTTTTCTTCCCTATCAGTTCCTGAATTCTGCCCACTGAGCCTACTATTATATGGGGTTTCTCCCGCAAAGCCTCTATTTGTCTTAGAATGTTAACTTCCCCAATAATGGGGCTGGAGGTTACCGGCAGTCCAGAGTTTTCGGCTAGTTTTTTTATCTCTTGATTAATCTGCATAGCCAGCTCATGGGTTGGTGCCAAAATAATAGCCTGCATTTCCCTTTTATCACGATCGATCTTTTGAAAAATGGGCAATAAATAGGCCAATGTTTTGCCGCTTCCTGTTTGTGACTGTCCGATAAGGTCTTTATTTTGCAATAGTAAAGGTATTGTTTTGGCCTGAATTTCCGTAGGTTCTGCTATTCCTCCCTTATTTAACCCCTCTATCAGTTTTTCATTTAACCCGATTTCAGCAAATGTTGTCATTTTATCTCCCATATTAATTTTATATCGTAATATATCTTCTATTATCTTAACCTTGATTGTTTATTTCTAAGCCTAAAAACACCCTTCTAGGTTAGATGCCGGTCATGAAATAAGACCCTTTTTCTATTTTTCCTTAAGAAATAGAGCAATACTAAATTCTCCAATGGGAGTTTTTAATGGTAATAACAGGGCCTTTTCGTTGCCTAAAGATAAGGATTTGTATTCCCCAACAATTACCTGTGGTGTGGCAATGTCGCAATGATAATTATTAGCTGCCAGCATGGTTATTGCATTACCACCTATAATGTTAGCCACTTCACCAATAGCGGATGAAACAAAGCTATCTATTTCATCCATTTCCATACCACTCATAATTTTAACCATTTCCAACGTCATATCTTTAGGGAAGCTAAATAATACCGTTCCCTTGACGTCACCGATAATGCCAAGAATCACACTGGCATCTTTACTGGACACCATGTCCTCAAGCAACCTCGGCATTCCTCTTTCCGTGGTTATATCAAGCATTAAAGCTAAAACATCATTCGTTGCTTGGTAAAAGGAGTTTACATATTCCGCTTTCATTTATTTTTCTCCCCCTTGACCTTCTACATATTCCCCAATTTTCTGATCCATGGCAGCCACGTGCATAATTAACCAAGCCATTAGTTTTCCACCAAACTCCTGCACAAGTTCTTCACTGTAACCCTCTTGCTCTAACCTTTGTACATAACGATTTACATCTGCTTTAAATTTAGCGTGGATCTTCTGATGATTTTCTAAATCAGGATAGTTAATTTTCTTTTGATAAGCTTCCTCCGCATTAAAATGAACCACAACATATTCTTGCATAAAAGCCATATTTTCTTTAACTTTATCCAGCTTGAACTCCCAGTTACCCTCTCCCCGAACAGTCTGAATAAATTCTGATACCCGTTTAAAGAGTTCCTCATGCTGGTTATCAATGAGAGGTACGCCAATTTTATACTTCTCTTTCCACATCATTTTATTATCCCGCCTTTCAAAAATAAACTGCAACCCCTTTAATTGGTGCAGTTTTATGTTAATTTTACCATGGGTTGGTACTAAATTGACCCACTGATTTGTTAAGTAACAATTTATAAATATTATTTAGATAAATTTTAAAATTAGAACTTTTAATGGTTAGACAACTATTTATGTTAAAATATTCTTTGCTGTAAAAATATTGGAATTGGAGGCAAATAGCAACATGAAAAACGGTTCAATTAATAACAAACTTATGCTAATTGGTATTGTGCCAATTATTTTATTTGGTCTTTTAATTATTCAGCCCGTATTCGGCAGTGGTACCAGTAATGAGAGTCACCAAATTGAATCCCCCTCACCAGTATTATTAAAATTAACCAGAGGATAACAACAAACCCGAAGTTTATCTAACTTCGGGTTTGTTGTTGGCCCAGAAAGTGACTTGTAAAACAAAAGGTGGTAATATGATTATAAGAAACCACAGGGGGGTATTATAATCGTTTAAATGAATTTTGAGCAAAGGATTTGATGAAAGTGAATGCAAATGAATCGCTAAAGAGGTACACTCTATTGGTGGCCTGCGGGGCATCCTTTTTGACTCCTTTTATGGGCAGCGCCATTAACCTTGCCATTCCTAGTATTGGTAAAGAATTTAATAGTAATGCTCTTTTGCTTAGTTGGGTTGCCACTAGCTACATATTGGCCTCTGCAACTTTTCTGGTGCCATTCGGAAGGCTGGCAGATATTGTGGGCAGGAAAAAGATTTTTTTGCTGGGGATTATTGCCTTTACCCTCTCTTCATTTTTCTGTGGTTTCGCCTGGTCAATTAATTCCCTGATTCTTTTTCGGGTCTTGCAAGGGATTGGCAGTGCCATGATCTTTGGTACCGGGATGGCTATTTTGACCTCGGTTTTTCCACCCCAGGAACGGGGTAAGGTGCTCGGTATTAACGTAGCTACCGTATATACAGGTCTTTCCTTGGGTCCGGTACTGGGCGGTGTCCTGAACCACAACTTAGGTTGGCAATCCATTTTTTATTTAACAGCTTTGATCGCCCTGGTTGTGCTGTTGTTTAGTATTGCTAAATTAAAGGGAGAGTGGGCCGGTGCCAAAGGTGAACCCTTTGACTTACTGGGATCCATCCTCTATTCCGTTGGTTTGGTAACCTTTATGTATGGTATTTCTGCCATTGATTCTGTTGTCTGGGCAAAATATGTCCTGGCCATCGGTCTGGTTGTACTGATAGCCTTTGTACTTTACGAAATGAAGGTTACCCACCCAGTTTTAAAGATCGGTTTGTTTAGTAAAAATATAACCTTTGCTTTTTCCAATCTAGCCGCTCTGATTAACTATAGTGCTACCTTTGCTTTAGGCTTTCTACTCTCCATGTACCTGCAGGTGGTATTGGGCTACAATTCCCAAACAGCAGGCTTAATCCTGCTTTCCCAACCAGTATTGATGGCTTTGTTGTCCCCCTATGCCGGAACCCTTTCAGACCGGATTGATCCCCGGATTGTATCTTCCTGGGGTATGGCCATAAGCACCCTGGGGCTGTTTGTTTTTTGTTTCTTGACCAAAACAACTCCTATTTGGTTAGTGGTGCTGAACCTTGGGTTACTGGGCATCGGTTTTGCCTTGTTTTCATCCCCAAATACCAACTCAGTAATGGGATCGGTGGAGAAAAAATTTTATGGGGTAGCCTCTTCCACCCTGGGTACCATGAGGCTAACAGGCCAAACCATCAGCATGGCTGTGGTAACTTTGCTGCTGACTATTTATATTGGTGAAGTAAATTTAAGTTCAGCGGACCCGGATTCACTCCTTAAGGGTACCAAAACAGCCTTTATTGTATTTACTGTGATGTGTTTCGGAGGAATATTTGCCTCCCTAGCCAGGGGCAAAGCAAACTCCGTGCAGGAAGCCAGGGGTAAATAAGGCCATGGGTCGTGGGTCGTGCGCTTTTAGCCACGATAGCACAAGGGGACGGTTCTTTTGTGTTGTTCTAGAGCACAACACAAAAGAACCGTCCCCTTGTGCTCTGAGACCGTCTAGCTGATGACTAAAACCCCCTTCGACAACTAATTCTTGTCGAAGGGGGTTTTTCTTAAACCGTAATATCCGAATGATATTCCTGTAAGGACTTTTTCCTGGACTCTGACAAGCCATTTGCGATATAGGCTGCAATACCCTTTGCACTGGCCAGGGCAGCAGTCATGGTGGTGATATAGGGTACCTTGTGCTTGATTGCTATCTTACGTATATAGGAATCATCAAATTCACTAAGCTTAGTCTGGGGTGTGTTAATGATCAGATGGATTTCCTTGTTGGCAATGCGATCGGCTATATTGGGCCGTCCTTCATTGATCTTTTTAATCCCTTCACATGGGACCCCATTTTCCTGAAGGAATTTGCAAGTTCCCTCCGTTGCTCTGATTTTAAAGCCCATCTGGAAAAATTCCCAGGCCGCCTCAAGAACATCGGGTTTATCACTATCGTTAACACTAATGAGCACAGTTCCCGAGGTCGGCAGTGATGCCTGTGTTGCCTCCTGGGCCTTATAGTAGGCTAATTCAAAGGAATCCGCCATACCCAATACTTCTCCGGTGGAGCGCATTTCCGGTCCTAATACGGGATCAACCTCAGGGAACATATTGAAGGGCAGCACCACTTCTTTAACCCCATAGTGAGGAATTTTTTTATGAACCAGGTTGCCCATGGGGTACCTTTTGCCGGCGTAGTCAGCCATAATTATTTCTGTTGCTATGCGGGCCATCGGGATATTACAGACCTTGGAAACAAGGGGAACGGTTCTTGATGCCCTTGGATTGGCTTCCAAAACATAAACCTTGCCATCCGCTATGGCATACTGCATATTCATCAGGCCAACGACTTTCATTTCTTTAGCAATCTTCTTCGTGTAATCCACAATGGTGTTCATGTGTTCCTCCGAAATACTTACAGGTGGAATTACACAGGCTGAATCTCCTGAGTGAACACCGGCATATTCAATGTGCTCCATCACGGTTGGCACAAATGCATCGTGGCCATCGGCAATGGCATCTGCCTCCGCTTCAACGGCATGCCCAAGGAATCGATCAACCAGAATGGGTCTTTCAGGAGTAACCCCAACTGCCGCAGCCATATACTTACGAAGCATCTTTTCATCGTGGACAATTTCCATCCCCCGCCCACCAAGAACATAGGAAGGACGCACCATTAAAGGATAGCCAATTCGATTAGCTATTGCAATGGCCTCTTCTATATTGGTGGCCATGTCCGACTCCGGCATGGGGATAGCCAGCTTTTTCATCATCTGGTTAAACCTGTCGCGGTCTTCTGCCAAATCAATGGTTTCCTGCGATGTTCCCAGGATTTTCACACCAGCCCGCTCCAGTTCCTTTGCTATATTAAGGGGAGTCTGACCGCCAAACTGAACGATTATACCCAGTGGTTTTTCCTTCTCATAGATACTTAATACATCTTCCACCGTAAGGGGTTCAAAGTATAGCTTGTCGGAGGTATCATAGTCGGTGGAAACAGTTTCCGGGTTACAGTTGACGATAACCGTTTCATAGCCTAAATCTTTCAGGGCAAAGGCTGTATGAACGCAGCAGTAATCAAACTCAATACCTTGGCCAATTCGGTTGGGACCGCCGCCCAGAATCATTACCTTTGGCTTATCGCTTACAGAAGTTTTATCCGGAGCGTTATAGGTGGAAAAATAATAGTCTGCATTTTCAACGCCACTTACAGGCACTGCTTCCCAACCCTCCACCATGCCCAAGGCAGTTCTTGCCTTACGTATTTCCACTTCTGTCTGGCCTAAAAGCATGGCCAAATAACGATCCGCAAAACCATCCTTTTTTGCCTTAATGAGTAGCTCAGCGGGCAAACTTCCATCTTTATATTTTAATATTTCCTCTTCCAACAAAACAAGTTCCTTCATTTGTTCAATAAAATAGGATTTAATATGGGTCAGCTTATGAATCAAATCTATATCGGCACCCTTGCGCAGGGCTTCATACATCAGAAACTGGCGTTCACTGGTTGGCTCAGTAAGCATGGCAAGTAATTCATCCAGAGAATACTGGTTAAAATTCTTAGCAAAACCCAAACCATAGCGGTTGCTTTCAAGGGAACGTATGGCCTTCTGAAAAGCTTCCTTGTAGTTTTTACCAATGCTCATAACCTCGCCCACTGCACGCATTTGAGTCCCCAGTTTATCCTGGGCACCAGGGAATTTTTCAAAGGCCCAACGGGCAAATTTGATTACCACATAGTCGCCGGAGGGGGTGTATTTTTCCAGGCTTCCATCCCGCCAGTAAGGAATTTCATCCAGTGTAAGGCCAACTGCCAGCATGGCTGATACATAGGCAATAGGAAAACCAGTGGCCTTGGATGCTAATGCGGAAGAGCGAGAGGTACGTGGGTTTATCTCAATAATGACAACCCTGCCGGTTTTCGGATCGTGGGCAAACTGAACATTGGTCCCACCAATAACCTCAATGGCTTCCACCACATCATAGGCATACTTTTGTAATCGCTGCTGCAGCTCAGGGCTGATGGTCAGCATCGGGGCTGCACAGAAGGAGTCCCCGGTATGCACTCCCACAGCGTCGATATTCTCAATGAAACAAACCGTAATCATCTGGTTCTTACTATCCCTGACAACCTCAAGCTCCAGTTCTTCCCAGCCCAGCACAGACTCCTCAACAAGAATTTGTCCTACCATACTGGAAGCAATACCACGGTTAGCGATGGTTCTGAGTTCCTCAACATTATAGACCAGGCCCCCGCCTGTGCCGCCCATGGTATAGGCCGGTCTGATCACCACAGGATAGCCAAGCTCCTGGGCTATTTTTTCTGCCTCCTCAACACCATAGGCTGCCTGACTGCGGGGCATTTCGATGCCCAGTCTGTTCATGGTTTCCTTAAAGGCTATTCGATCCTCGCCCCGTTCAATGGCATCTATCTGAACACCAATAACCTTAACACCGTATTGTTCTAAAACACCACTTTGGCTAAGTTCGGAACAAAGGTTAAGAGCAGTTTGTCCGCCCAAATTTGGTAACACAGCATCGGGTCTTTCCCTGGCAATAATTTCGGTAAGGCTTTTGGGATTTAGGGGTTCAACGTAGGTTGCATCTGCAATTCCTGGGTCAGTCATAATGGTAGCCGGATTGGAATTGACCAGAACTACCTGGTAACCTAACTTTTTCAAAGCCTTACAGGCCTGGGTCCCAGAGTAATCAAACTCACAGGCCTGACCAATAATAATCGGACCAGACCCAATAATTAAAATTTTATTTATGTCCGTTCTTTTTGGCATGTTCGTCCTCCCTCTTACAATCGATGCATTATTATGCATTTATTTGAATTAATATAATGTTAATTTTATCATATTGTTTACAATCTACAAGTAGTTATGCTAAAAAATTTCTCTAAAAGAGAGCTGGCAAGGGTTATTTGCCCTTGCCAGCTCATCCTTGCCGCATTATTTAAATAGTTTAATAAGAAACCCGTTTTCCTCTACATTAGGAATAAAAAAAGCTACCCCATAACTGGCTGCCATGGCAGATACAATTGTCCATAATACTAAGCTGATAAGCATCCAAATAAACACCCGTTGCCTTTTTGAACCAAAGCTTATTGCCATAAGGGCAGAAATATGGGAACCTACAAGCATAGGACCAAAAATGGTTAGTCCGGGTAAGCCAAATTTGCTAAAAAGATTTCTGGCTCGTTTTTTCTTTTTTGATTCCGGTTCAGGAGTATCTTCCTCACTGTTCTGGAACGCCATTTCATCTTCCCCTTTTATCTCATTACGCTTTAGCTTTCTTGCACCCCACCATCTCTTGACCTTATCAGCAAAGATGATTAACAGCACTACCGTAAGTAAATTCCCTAGAAACCCTAGTACAGCCACTGGTATTGGAGCTAGCCCTCCAGCTATCGCCAGCGGGACAACCGTAACCAGTTCAAACAAAGGAACGGCAGCCAAGAAGAAAACCAAAAAATAAGATATAAACAATTAGCAACCTCCTAATCAGGAAAATTTAAGTCCTTGGTTTGTATAATCTGATACTATTATCGTTGAACATTGCATTATAGGTCAAGGGGGCGTCTCTATAAATGAAACGCCCCCTTGCTAATGTTTTAAACTAACCTAATTTGTCACCTTTACGAACCGGTTGGTCTGGTTGAATTAATACCACCCCTTGTGCAGCATAAACGCCTAATATTAAGACCTCCGATGTAAAACCTGCAATTCTTTTTGATGGAAAATTTACCACCCCTAAAACTTGCTTACCTACCAACTCTTCCCCTTGATAGCACTCAGTAATCTGGGCACTGGACTTCTTTACACCGATTTCATCACCAAAATCAACCCATAATTTATAGGCAGGTATTCTAGCCTTTTCAAAAAACTCCACCTGTGTAATCTCACCAACCCGGATATCCAATTTCATAAAATCTTCAAAAGTAGCGTTAGACATATTGTAAAACCTCCTATACACATTGTAAAAAGCTAATACTCCATGGAGTTAACGATTTTTCGGTAAACCCAGGATCCTTTCTGTTTTATTGTAAATTATTAATATTTATTTTTCAATTTTACTACGATTATCATAGAAAGCCAACGTATCTGCCGGGACACAGTCAATCAATCGCTGCAATGGTTATTTTCAGCATACCCTAATCAGGGAATATTCGAAGGAATCTGAACTTTTTCATCGAATATGTCTATCTGTAAAGAAGTGGTAATACTTGAGCATTGCATTAATCGGCCTCCTGCAAAGGGTTTGTCTCAGAAAAGCTTATGGAGGTAATGGACGATGAATATATACAAAATCGCAGACCTTACTGTTGCCTTACAGGCAAACGGAGAAACCTTACAAAAACAAACCCTGGCCTATTTATCGAATCCAACCAGGCCTGTGGATATCAGCATCACCTTGACCGAGGATTTCTTGCTGCAAAAGCAAGGGGAAAATCCTCATTTAAGCCCTAATGAATGTGAATATATCTGGACCGGTGCTGAGTTTTACCACCGTCTGTTAGACTTTGACGGTTTTGTCTTACATTCCTCAGCGGTGGCCTATGAGGGACAAGCTTATCTTTTCTCCGCACCCTGCGGTACCGGCAAATCTACCCATGCCAGTCAGTGGCAGGCGTATTTCGGCGAGGATAAAGCAGTCATTATTAATGATGACAAACCAGCCATCCGGCTCATTGATCAGCATTTCTACGTCTACGGAACACCCTGGAGCGGCAAAAGTCCACACAATACCAATATTAAGGTACCCCTGCAAGCCATCTGTTTTTTAGAACAGTCAGCGAACAATTGGCTAGCAAAAATTGCTGTTAAAGACGCGCTCAGGTTAATTCTTAATCAAACCCTGCGCCCCCATAATATACAGCATATGGATAAGTTGCTTTATTTATTGGACCGTCTCCTGCGGCAGATTCCGATTTATAAAATGGGCTGCAATATTAGTGAGCAAGCGGTAATCATGGCTTACCAGGCGATGTCTGCCAAAAGAAAGGGTGAGAAAAATTAAAATCAAAGAGGGCTATATGCTGCGGCAAGTGGCAGGAAATAATGTGGTCGTGGCAATTGGCAAAGCCACCCTTGATTTCAACGGGTTAATTAGTTTAAACGATACGGGAACCTTTCTCTGGAAACTGTTGGAAAAAGGTACCAACAAAGAGGAACTGCTTTTGGCCATCCTAGACGAATATGACATTGATGAGGCAAGGGCAAAAAGGGATATCGCAGAATTTATTGAGAAGCTGAAAGGTGCAGATTTGCTTGTCCAGGCGAATTTTACTTAGTGAAGTATCCCCGCTCATGGAGGAAATCCTGAAAGGCGGCGGCGAAGTGTCCTTTACTCCCAGGGGAAATAGTATGCACCCCATGCTGCGAAACCACCTGGATAAAATTATTCTGGTACAGGCCCCCGCTAAACTAAAAAAATATGATATCCCCCTTTACCGACGCCATAACGGGCAGTTTGTTTTACACCGGGTGGTGGCTGTAAAAGAAGATGGCTATGTACTCTGCGGCGACAACCAAATTCAGCGGGAATATGGAATCAGGCACCATCAGGTGATGGCAGTGGTCAAAGCTTTCTATCACCGAGGGAAATACATTGACTGCCATACCAATAACCTGTACCGTCTGTACTGTATCACCTGGATTGCCCTAACCCCGGTTCGCAGGACCCTATGCAAGTTGAGGGCACTCGCCAGCAAGGCAAGGAGGAAGCCCTTTGAAGGATAGGGAGACCGTGCAGTGGCTGTATCATAATTCCCGAACACACCTGGCACCCATGGTCATTCTGATAATCGGCAACGCTATTTTTGCAGCCTGCGGCATAGCCTTTGCATTGATTTCTCGGCAGGTAATTGATGGTGCAGTAACCAGTGACCGCCAGGCTATCCTTATCTTTGCCCTACTGTTGCTGGGCGTTATCCTGCTGCAACTGCTGCTGAACCTCCTCTGCCGGCATCTTGAAGAGATCATCAAGGCTAGGTTGGAGATGAGGTATAAAAGCCAACTCTTTTCTAAACTTCTCCACAAAGACTATGCCACCGTTTCCAACTACCACAGCGGCGAACTGCTCAACCATCTTACTAACGATGTGACCATCATCGCTGATGGTGTGGCCACCATTGTACCCAGCCTGGCCTCTATGCTGACCAGGCTACTTGGGGCCTTTGCCGTCCTGGTTGCCATAGACCCCATCTTTGCCCTTGTTTTCGCCTTAGCCGGTACCTCTATCTTCTTTATAATCAGATTATTTCGCGGCCTGATGAAACAACTGCATAAACAAGTACAGGAAACAGACGGCAAGGTACGTTCCTTTATGCAGGAGAGTATTGGAAACCTACTGGTGGTAAAGATCTTTGGTGTACAAAGGCAACTGGAGGATCGGGCAACCGACCTGCAACAGAAAAATTACCAGGCCAAGAGAAAGCGCATGACTGCCAGCATCTTTGCTAACAGCGGCTTCAGTTTTATTTTCCAGCTTGGTTATCTATATGCCCTGGTGTGGGGAGCCTACAAGCTTTACCAGCAAGCCATTAGCTTTGGCACCTTGGCTGCTATCCTGCAACTGGTGGGGCAGGTGCAGACCCCCTTTGTTGGTCTGTCGGGCCTGCTGCCCAAGTATTATGCTTTACTGGCTTCCAGCGAAAGAGTGATGGAGCTGGAACGTCTGGCTGATGAAACGGAGCTTAATCAAGGTCCGTTGGATACCGCCCAGTTGGAGCTTGGTTTTAAGGCGATTGTGTGTGCCAATATTCGTTTTGGCTACGATCGGGATAGCATTTTAGAGCATGTCACCCTGAGTATAAACAAAGGAGACTTTGTGGTTCTCACCGGAACCTCCGGTATTGGCAAAAGTACACTCTTAAAGCTGCTGCTCGGTGTGTACCAACCCAATGAAGGTGATATCTACCTGCAAATGAATGACGGCAGTGGGATTAAGATTGACCGGCAAGTCAGAAAACTTTTCGCTTATGTACCCCAAGGAAACCTATTGCTTTCCGGTACCATTAAAGAGAACATCTCCTTTATCAAGCCCACCGCCAGCGATGATGAAATAATGCGGGCTGCCCAGATAAGCTGTGCTGACGAATTTATTAACCAGTTGCCCCAAGGGCTCAACACGGTAATCGGCGAAAAGGGTCACGGTTTATCCGAGGGTCAAATCCAGCGACTGGCCATTGCCAGGGCTATCCTGAGTGATGCACCTATCCTGCTGCTGGATGAAGCTAGCTCCGCCCTTGATGAAGGCACGGAACAAAGGCTGCTTAGCAATATTAAGTCCCTGCAGGGCAAAACCTGCCTGATTGTCTCCCACCGCAGGGCAGCCCTGTCTATCTGCAATCAAGAGGTCTGCATTGAAAATAAGACTATCCTTCCCAGGGAGGTCGGTATGAATGAAGGAAAATCCAGCTAGTCCTACGGTGGGCAGTTATTTAATTGCCCTGCTGGCTTCGATACTAAAGGGGGAAAGTCCACCGCCAATGCCAGCCGGGCTGCCAATGGATAAACTCTGCCAATTTGCCGCCTGGCACCATGTAGCCAATATGGCCTATTACGGCTTACTCAAATTGGACCCGTTACCGCCGGAGTCCATACTCAAGTCCTTTAAGCAGGCCCGCAGCAAGGCCCTGGCTAAGGAAGCCCGGCAGGAGTTTGAGGTACAGCAAATTTTAGCCGCCTTTGAAGAAAAACAACTTAAGCATATGCCCCTTAAGGGATTTATCATTAAACACCTTTACCCCCAACCGGACATGCGCTTAATGGCTGATGTGGATATTTTAGTGGAAGCAGACAAACTTAAAGCAGCCCGGGAGATTATGCTTACCTTAGGTTACACCTCTGTCCACGAAGGGGGCAACCACGACGTCTACCACAAAATGCCGGTGATGAATATAGAACTACACCGGGCCTTGATTGCGGAAAGCTATCATGATTTATATGCTTATTTTGGCACAGGCTGGCAGCGTGCCGCACTGCAGGCAGGGAAAAATTACAGCTATGAAATGTCTGGGGAGGATTTTTATATTTATCTGCTGGCCCATATGGCCAAACACTACCGGGGGGGCGGCACCGGTATTCGCTCAGTAATGGACGTATGGGTGTATAAAAAACATTACCAGGACAGCTTAGATTGGGACTACATCCGCAGCGAGCTGGCAAAGGCCGGTCTGGATGACTTTGCCCAAAATATGGAGGGTTTGTCTGAGTGCTGGTTTGATGGTAGGGAGATGAATGAACACGATCAGGCAATGACTGCCTTTGTACTGTCCAACGGAACCTATGGCACAGCCCAAAATGCTGCCCTGGGCAAGTTCATCAAAACCAGAAAAGCCGACGACAGCTTTAGGGTGGCCAAGTTAAAATACACCTTGGGTATCTTCTTTCCCAATAAGGAACACATGACCATCCTCTTTCCATTTCTTAAAAAACTGCCCTTTCTGATACCTCTCTGCTGGATTGTGCGCGGCCTAAAAACAATTATATTAAGACCAGCTAATATTAAACACCGTATCCGGAATACTGTTTCCCTCACGGAAACTAACTCGGCCCAAAGGGAAAAAATCCAACGGCAGTCCGGATTTAAATAGGACTGCCGTTGTTTATATCATTAATTCCATGCATCCGGATAGGGAGCAAGGTTATCTATGCCGCTTGAGGTCATTCGATCCTCCGTCTCGAACCGGATCATTTCCAATTCCGGCTTTCCTATATTTTAAACTACAACTACCTGACAATTTTTTATGCATGATAAAAAGCATTTTTCACAATACGCCTATGTCATGGTCAACTGTGAAATTTGTTCCTCCGAGATAACCTTAATACCATTTTGATGTAATAAAGCGGTTGTGACACCCATGCCCGAGACAACTTTGCGTTCCACCCCTGGGGAATCGCTTTTAACTCGATTGTAAATGCAGGAACTACCGCAGGAAGGGCTGCGTTCTTTTAAAATAGCCAGCTTAATGTTATTTTCCTGTGCCATTTGCAATACCTTAGCCGCCCCTTGCAAAAATTCTGTGGTTACATCTTGACCCCCTTCACATAAGCAGCGGGCATTGCCGGTCAATACCTGAAAGCCATCCCCTGTTTCAATGTCCACTGGTTCCCTAGGCGTTGCCAGGCCCCCCAGTTCCTCAGGACACACAGCAAGGGCTTTTCCCTGTTCCACCAGTGCTAAAACCTCCGGCACCAAATTGTCTCCGCCATGATATTTACATTTAATGCCAGCCAGACAAGCACTAACTAAGATCATATTCTCTCTCCCCTATTCTTTACCCAATGTATCAATGCAGAATATTGTAAAACCACCCCAGGGAAACGAATGTACCTCAGGGTGGTTTAAATTTCTCCCGCTTATACCCTTACTCAGCAAGCTTAGCCCGAAGCATCTTATTCACCACACCGGGATTGGCCTGTCCCTTGGTGGCTTTCATTACTTGACCTACCAAAAAGCCAATGGCCTGCTCCTTACCAGACTGAAAATCTGCCACTGATTTGGGATTCTTCTCAATAACCTCTGCAATAATTTGATCCAACAGCCCGGTATCCGATATTTGAGAGAGACCCTTTTCCTTGACAATTTGGTCTGGGTCTTTACCCTCCTCAAACATAACCTCGAAAACCTCTTTGCCGATCTTATTACTGATGGTGCCTTTTTTGATTAACTCCAACAGAGAGGCCAGTCCGGCAGGGGTAATCTTAGCCTCGTTTAGTTCCATATTGCGGGCATTTAACAGTCGTAAAAGTTCACCCATGATCCAGTTGCTAATGGTTTTAGCATCCGGATACTTTTGCAGTGAGGCATCAAAGAATTCTGCTAAGGCAAGGGAACTGGTAATGATGCCGGCATCATAGGCAGGCAGACCATACTCCTCAACCAGGCGTTTCCTGCGAGCGTCCGGTAATTCAGGAATGACTTCTCTGACCTCGTCAATCCATTCTGACGTTAGCTCAATGGGGGTAAGTTCATGCTCGATAAAACACCTGTAATCCGGGTTTTCTTTATTACGCATGGATACTGTAATTCCTCTGTTTTCATCCCAGCCACGGGTTTCCTGGATAACCTTTTCCCCGTACTGCAAAACACCTATCTGCCTTTCCACTTCATACTCAATGGCCCGCTGCACTGCACGGAAGGAGTTCATATTCTTAATTTCTGTTTTGGTGCCCAATGTCGTAGTGCCAACCGGGCGAACGGAGACGTTGGCATCACAGCGCAAGGAACCCTGCTCCATCTTTACATCAGACACACCCGTATATTCCAGGATAGACTTGAGCTTCTCCAGATAAGCCTTCGCCTCTTCGCCTGAGCGAATTTCAGGTTCCGATACGATTTCTATCAGGGGCATCCCGGACCTGTTATAGTCCACATAGGAAGCATGGGAATTCGTGATGGACCCGCCTGAATGGGCTAGTTTCCCAGGGTCTTCCTCGATATGGGCCCTGGTAATGTTAATTCGTTTATTCTCACCATTAACTTCTATATCAAGATAGCCGCTTTCAGCGATGGGCCGAAAGACCTGGGAAATTTGAAAGCCCTTGGGTAAGTCTGGGTAATAATAGTTTTTTCTATCAAACCAGGTGTAGGTTCCTATTTCACAATTGAGGGCCAGACCAGCCTTGGTGGCTAACTCCACAACCTTTTTATTTAAGGTACCTGTACTACCTGGCAGACCCAGACAGACGGGGCACACCTGCGTGTTTGGCTCCTTGCCAAATTCCGTTGAACAGCCGCAAAATAATTTTGTCTCGGTCTTTAACTCCACGTGAACCTCTAAGCCGATAACTGCTTCGTATCTACTCATCTTAACCGTTTAACCCCCTATAAATCAGGCGTTGGCCTGGTTTGGTCTGTACTTTGCTCCAGGGTATAGCCTACCCTCAGCAAAGTTCCCTCGTCAAAATGCCGGGCAATCAGCTGCAGTCCCACTGGCAGCCCTTCCACCATACCATAGGGCAGGGACATGGCCGGCACACCAGCTAAGTTAACTGGTATCGTACAGGCATCGGACAGGTACATAGCCATCGGGTCCCCTGCCTTTTCACCGATTTTGAAAGCAGTTGTGAGGCTTGTAGGCGTTAACAGCAGGTCAAATTTTTCAAAGGCCCGTTCAAAATCCTGTTTGACCAGATTACGTATTTTTAAAGCCTTCGTGTAATAGGCATCATAATTATCCGTACTTAATGCATATGTACCGAACATGATCCGTCTTTTTACCTCTTCCCCAAAGCCCTGGCTGCGGGTCTTTTTGAACATCGTCAACACATCTTCGGCCTCTGCCCTTAGGCCATGCCTAACTCCATCATATCTGGCTAAATTGGAGCTGGCTTCGGCAGAGGAAATGATATAGTGAGCGGCCGGCGCGTATTCGGTATGGGGCATCGTTGCCTCTTCACAGATGGCTCCCAATTCCTCCAGCTTACGGACAGCTTCCTGAAGCTTTGCCGCTACCTCCGGTGCCAGACCTGTCCCGAAATACTCTTTGGGCAAGCCAATTCTCAATCCTTTGACATCATTTACCAGGCTCTTTGTAAAATCGGGTGCATCGACAGCAACGGATGTTGAATCCTTGCTATCGTGACCACAGATTACATTTAAGATTAAAGCCAAATCCGTCATATCCCGGGTCAGGGGACCAATTTGGTCCAGAGAAGAAGCATAGGATATTAGACCGGAACGAGAAATATAGCCGTAAGTAGGCTTAAGACCTATGACACCACAAAAAGCCGCTGGCTGTCGAACGGCACCACCTGTGTCTGAGCCTAAAGCAAAGGCTGCTTCCCCCGCTGCCACTGCAGCAGCTGAACCCCCACTGGAACCACCAGGTACTGCTTCAGCGTTAAAAGGATTTTTGGTGCTATAAAACACGGAATTCTCAGTGGAAGAACCCATGGCAAACTCATCCATATTGCATTTGCCCATCAGTACCGCACCCGTACTCTTTAACTTTTCGACAACTGTGGCATCATAGGGAGGGATGAAGTTATTTAGCATTTTTGAAGCACAGGTAGTCTTTACTCCCTTTGTACAAATATTATCCTTTATGGCCATGGGAATTCCCGCCAGGGGAGAGAGTTCTTCCCCCTTGGCCCGTCTCTCATCAACAGCCCTGGCCTGGGCTAAAGCTTCCTCTTCTGTTACTGTTACAAAGGCCTTAATGCCCTCTTCAACCTGACGGATACGTTCCAAATGGCTCTTGGTTATTTCTTCGCTGCTAACTTCGTTTTTCTTGATAAGTTCACTAAGGTCGTGAACGGATAATCGATTCAATTGCATCGGAGACCTCCTGCTAAATAATACGGGGCACTACAAAGGCCCCCGCTTCTTCTTTTGGCGCATTAGCCAAGACCAGCTCTTTAGCAAGACTTGGCTGCAGCTTGTCCTCCCTAAAGACATTTTTAAGTGGAAGGACATGGGCAACAGGCTCTACCGTACTGGTATCTACTTTGTTTAAAAGCTCCAGGTAATCCAGTATTTTATTGAGGGACCCTGTATAGGCTGCTTTTTCTTCCACTGTTAGATCAAGCCGACTTTGATGCGCGACTTGTTCCACGTCTTTATCAACCATTTTCATTGGCAGCTCATCCTTCTTTCTTCGATTATATGTATATATGCCATAACCTTAGGCAAGTTATGACTTCTTTCCCTATTATACCATTTGCTTGTAAATAACGGAATTTTCTAGTGTAAAGGTAGTTTTTAATTTTTTGGGGGGTTAAATCTCCACTTCTTTTCCTAGAAGATATCGCATGCAGATATTCCTATCATCCCCTGCATAGCAAAAGCGCTCCAGTCGTTCCACGGGAGTAAGCTCCTCCCCGAACATATTGCTGTCATCAATTACTAAGGTGTTGAAACAGTAGCCTTCATCAAATGCTCCAACTTGATTAAAATACCTTCCGCCGGAACGCGTTGCCATATAAAAAGCCTCTGCCAGGTTGACAGCCTCCCACTGTGGGTCAAACATATTACGGATTTTTGAATGCTGAATCGTGTTGGCTATTGCCCTGGCAATTGATAAACTTGCACCCGAACCTATATCACTGCCAATTGCCAGGTTAATACCCCTCTGCAACAGCTTTTTCACTGGCATGATACCACCGGCATTAATATTGGCAGTTGCCTCCGGACAATGAACGGCCAAACAGTTTGGGTTCTCCATCAGGGCTAAAACATCGTCGTCCATAAAAATACAATGGGCCATGATGGTAGGTCTTTGTCCAAGTAGATTGTTTTTATAAAAAATCTCTGCTCCATTTTTGTAACCGGGGAAAAGTTCCTTAACCACTTTCATTTCATTAACTGCTTCGCACATATGTGAATGGACGGGAACCTCATATTTTTGGCATAAATCACCTAACCCGGCCAACAGTTTTTCGCTGCAGGTGATGGTAAATCGGGGGACAATGGAAGGCTTAACCTGGCTGGTATTTTGATGTTGTTCTATGAATTTTTCAGTATCAATAAGGGATTGTTCGGTCTCTTCTATATAATATGCCGGACTATTTTGATCCATATTGAGCTTTCCCGTAAAAGCAAACAAGCCTTTTTGCTCCAGTATATCGAACAATATTTCCGATGCTTGATAATGAATGGATGGAAAACAATTTACATGTAAAGTGCCCTGCCGTAATAACTCATCTACAAAAAGTGTATAGACTTTCCTTGCGTGTTCTGCATTTTTAAACTTTGCTTCGGTGGGATATGTATAAGTAGTTAGCCAGTCCAAAAGCTCCCGATCCATACCAATGCCCCTTTGCAAAAACTGAGGAGCATGAACATGCATATCACAAAAGCCCGGTATAATCAGATTATTGCCCCAATCCATGACATTCTCTTTTGGAAATTCTTCTGGCAATG
Source organism: Desulfotomaculum sp. (assembly GCF_982386235.1). NCBI lineage: Bacteria > Bacillati > Bacillota > Clostridia > Eubacteriales > Desulfotomaculaceae > Desulfotomaculum > Desulfotomaculum sp. Next base: position 34,632 of record NZ_CEVWQM010000025.1, read on the forward strand.
CCGGATAAATCCCCTTGACAATTCCATCCAGTACCAATATATATGAATTCTCTTTACTAATAAGGGTATCCTTATCCTGACTGTAGATTATGTTTCCCTTATATGCTCTATATTTGCTATACTTTCCCATTGCGATCTCCTTTACTAGTTAGGAAAACCTTCTATTTATATACCATGCCTGCACACCCTATGTCCAGAACGGAAAATACCTGGCAATTATAAAAACTTGGCTTATTTGTACGCCAAGTTTCTATAGGCTGGCTCAATCAAATATATGAAGTAGGCTTTCATAACCTTTTTTCTTCATGTCTTCCTTTGGAATAAATTCGAGGGAGGCACTGTTGATACAATACCGCATGCCGCCTAACTCCCTTGGTCCGTCATTAAAAACATGTCCCAAATGGGCATCCCCGGTTTTGCTTCGCACTTCCGTCCTGTTCATGCCATAACTTGAATCCTTTGCCTCACGGATAAACTCAGAATCAATGGGTTTGGAAAAGCTTGGCCAGCCACAACCTGCGTCAAACTTATCTCTGGAAGTAAAAAGTGGTTCCCCGGTAGTAACATCTACATATATGCCATCTTTAAAATTATTATAGTATTCATTTCTGAAAGGTGGCTCTGTGGCATTATTTTGTGTTACATTATACTGCATATCCGTCAGGGTAGTTTTTAAAACCCCTTTTGTTTTGGGCCGATATCTCATTTTATGATCCTGTGCCAGCTGTACTGCTGCAAATTTTTCTTCTCCAATATGGCAATAACCACCTGGGTTCTTGTCTAAATACTTTTGATGATATTCTTCGGCTGGATAATAGTTTGCTAGCTTAAACACCTCGATGGCAAGTGGCTTCTCATAGTTCTTCTGGAGTTCTTGTAGTGAGTTAGATATTATTTCTTTATCTAGCTCATCGGAATAATAAATTCCGGAACGATATTGAATCCCGATGTCATTCCCTTGTCTATTTTTTGCCAAAGGATCAATGGCCTGATAAAAAAGTTTTAATATAAATTCTAAACTTACTTCATCCGGGTTATATACTACTTTGACTGTTTCCGCATGGCCCGTGTTTTTATGACATACATCTTCATAACTAGGGTTCTCCGTATTACCATTGGCATAGCCTACCTCGGTGCTAATAATTCCTGTTATTAAAGACAGATATTTTTCTATCCCCCAAAAACAGCCGCCGGCCAGATAGATTTCCTTTATATTGCTGTTGTATTTATGATCCATTCTACAAATCCTTCCTTTCTCTAAGGATGTCCGCTGGCTACAACAAAATTAAGCTAATCTACAAAATATCTTACCCAAAGTTGACCCTCGGTATTGGCCTATGGGCATGGAAAAATCAGCCGCACCAAGACCAGGCTGACAATGGGTGCGTGGTTGCTTCGTTAATCGTTTGTCAAATTACCATTACCTGTTACTGGTATGGTTTCACCTAAAAAGGTAGGCTCCGGTTTAATCATCACATTTATGAAATCCTTTACCCTTGCCAACGTCTCTCTGAAGTCTCGGACTTCTTGCCCGGCATAGCTCCTTGGATCAGAAGCAACTCCATACGCCTCAATTTCCAGCTTTTTTGCGATATACAAAGCGCGGTACAAATGGTATTTCTGTGTTACAACGATAATTTTCTCGGCTTGAAAAATATCTTTTGCACGATACAGGCTATCATAGGTATTAAAACCCGCATGGTCCATAAATATATGTTCCGAATGAATATCTCTATCGATGGCAAACTGCTTCATGATATTAACCTCATCGTATTCTTTCCTACCATGGTCGCCGCTCATTAGTAATCGATCGGAAGCTCCATTCCGATATAACTTGATACCCTGCAAAAGTCTATCCTCCAGCATATGACTGGGTCTTTCATTATTCCACACACCTGCCCCGAGAATCAGGATACAATCCGCATCTAACAAGGCTGCCTCATCTTCTGACACAATTCTATCCTTTACGGAGGATACAACGTGATAATTAATAAGTAAAAGAGAGGCTAATCCTATTAAACTAACGAATAAAAATGCAACCATCATGCTTTTAAGTTTTTTTCTTCTTATCCCTTTTTCTATCATCATAACTCCAAACATATAGAAATTTCCTTTTATATTATTATACATTATTTTAAGGTTGCTTCTACCCCTTCACAGATGAGTATACCCTATACCACCGATTAAAACCTGCCCATGTTGATTCATGAACAGAACCCAGTCCCTTCAGACTGGGTTCTACATCACCCTGTTTAGACTTCTCCATCGGCATTGCCGTTGTTTGCTTTGACAACCTCCGACAGAGGTACTAACTTAATGCCCTGCTGTTCAATGTATGGAATGAGCTCCTTGATTGCCTTTGCCGTTACGTTACCACCATGTCCCACATGTCCAATTGCTACGGCATAGCCCTGCTTTTGGGCAAGTTCACAGGCCTTGCGAATTTGCTTGGTAACATGTTGGTTGCTTTTAACATCATCCAAAAACACATCTCTTTTCACCCAGGGAATGTGCATACTTTTCGATACGGGTATAACCTGTGACTTACTGGAAGTCCCGCTATCCAGGACAAAGATTCCCTTGCTCTTGGCCACATCCAGCATGGGCATAATCTTTTCCTTATTGCTGGTTATTTTGGAGCCGGTATGATTATTAAAACCACAGGCATGGGGAATGGAGTCTAAATTTTTGCTAAAGGTATCCCGGATTTCCTGTGTACTCATACTAGCAAAAATAGCTCCGGGCCCAAGCCAGGAAGCCTTGCCGTGCATAGGTTCCATCGGTTGGTGCAAAATCACCTCATGACCCAGCCGATGGGCTTCTTCAGCATGGGCTATAGAATTAATTAAATTGGGCATTACAGCCGCCGTTATGGGACGGTCAAGGGCCAGCAATTCTGTTACACCATGACTATCAGCACCCCCAAAATCATCAATGACAATGGCTAATATGGGCTGCTTCTGAGTAGTTAAAGGTTTAGAAGCAACAACCGCGTTCCGCATGGTAAAATAACCGAATAGAACCACCATACTCATCAGGACAATATAAAAGCCCCACCTTTTGCGTTGCATTTAACTCACCCTTTGCTGTAGATTTTGCCTTAATACATGCGTGCTTTTTATATTTCGACATTTTCTTTGGTATCCTGATTTTTCACTTGCAAATAGTTGATCGTTCCTGTGGCAATGGCCTGGGCCAACATTTGTTGATAGTTTTTATCCAAGAGCTTTTCCCTTTCTTGGGGGTTATTGAGAAAGCCCGTTTCCACAATTACACAGGGCATCTCCGTATGCCTTAGGATGTAATAACTACCGGTTTTTACCACACGCTTGTTGATATCCGGTATGCCTGTCAATTCATTTTGAATGCTCTCCGCCAGTAATTTCCCCTGGGTTGAATTATTGTAATAAAAAGCCTCCGGACCAGAGCATTTGCGTCTGCCCACATTCACGTGGATACTGACTACGGCATCAGCATTAAATTTACGGGCTATCTCAATGCGCTTTTCAAAATCGTATCGTTTGGCATCCCGACCATGCAAACCGGGAACCGCAAGGTTGTAATCACCGTCCCTCGTTAGCTGAACCTCCACGTGGCTGGCTTGTAGGATTCTACTGATTTCCTTTGCAATGGCAATATTTATGTGCTTTTCCATCACCCCATTGCGAGTAGCACCTGGATCATAACCTCCATGTCCGGGGTCAATGACAACCTTACCCAATGATTCACCTGCCCAGCCTATACTAGGATAAATCAGCAAAAACAAAAGGAAAACCCACCGTAAAAGCACATTCTCACCTCACCTTTGGTGTTATTTTGCCAAAGGTGGGTATAAAAATATCCCTCAATCATTCTGATTAAGGGATAGGATCATTTTACATTATTGTAAAGGTGTAGAAATTTTCCTGTAGTTCCATCTTAAAATGGGGGTAAAACAATCGCTTCGACTATGAATACCATCATACGCTAGACCAAAATATTTTTAATCGCAGCCCGGAAATTACCCGCTCCCCCATTTGCTGGGTGTGGTACATGAATATTTTCAATCCCAAATTTACTCAAGGTTCTTGATGAGTGTCCTCCGATAGAAATAACGGTAATGTTTGGGCATAGCTTTAATAACATTTCCGTATAGTACGCACCCACTTCTAATTCTACAGCGGTAGGGGTACGATTGGTTAAAGGTCCTTTACTTCGATCAAAGGGATGAAAAGGGAATATATTCCATGTAATTACCTGATAAGGAGATACTTTGCTTTTTATTACTTCCCCCCACACAATGGTTGCTGTGGGCTCTGTAAATCCAAAATTTTTTTGCGTATCCTTTAGTTTTTGGTTGTCTGGGTTGCTGGTTCTTCTCCCCTGTATATCTTGTAAAATAACGGAAGGTTTAACACCAGCATGGTTCCCCAAAAGTATTCGTTCCGATGTCATTGCCACACCTGTAAACCTACCGCCCTGGTAACCAACAGCTTCTGCCACAAGAAGGTACCTTGCCCCGGGTATCCTGGCAGATAAGAATTGTTCAAGGTGGTTGGACCTTATGGCCGGTGCTTCCGGACATATATCACAAATTTCATCATAATCTTGCCACGGATTAAAAACATTTTCGATTGATTTATATTTTTGAAGTTCTTCAATAAACTTGTTTATGCTGCTACTCATCGTTGTTGCCTCACATTAGTTAGTTATAAATAAAGTATAGCATGAAAAATGAAAACAAGCTTCCTTAAATTAATGTTCCAAGATGAAGTTAATAACCAAGACTTAATGAACGAAGAAATTCGTAAACAAATTGCACAAAATCCGGGCTACTACCTTAAATTAACGTGCAAGGGGGCGGTTGTTAACACCCGTCCCCTTGTCATCCAGCCAATTCATGATCTATTTACAACTTCAAAGCTAACCGTGCGCCTTCATCGATTGCCTCAACACCCCGGCGAACCTTTGCCGCATCACCAATTACGTGTAGTGATCTCACCTTGCCGGTCAATTGCCTTTCCAAGGGGTTATAGGACTTTGCACCGATTGCTAATACAGCCATATCAAAGTCTGATAGCTCTATTGTGCCAGAAGAATTTGTGCAAAGAGCACCATCCTGCTTGAACTTCTCTACTTTTGTACGGGTTACTATTGCGGCCCCACCTGATTTTAAAGATTGCAGGCTAAAATATACGATACTTGGGTGAACATTCTTTCCTACAGCATCCTCCATTTCAACAATTGTAACCCTGCGGCTTTGGCTAAGTAGATGTTCGGCTGTTTCCAATCCTACCAAGCCACCACCCACAATAAGAACATTTTTCCCCAACATTACCCTTCCCAATAAGACATCTACTGCCTGAACAACTTCAATACCTTCGTTGGGTATTGGAAAATCCAAGGGAACTGCTCCGGTAGCTAAAATAACTTCATCGGGGTTTAGGTTTAAGATCATCTCTGCATCTGCTTCTATATTAAGCTTAAGATTTACACCATATTTCTTACACATTTCATAATAATACCGAATGCCCTTGGCCAGATCCTGTTTTCCAGGCGGCACAGCCGCTGGTATAAACTGACCGCCAACTTTGTTGTTCTTTTCCAATAGGGTTACCCTGTGCCCCCTGGCAGCAGCAACCCACGCTGCTTCAAGTCCGCCTGGCCCGCCGCCCACAACCACAATGGTTTTGGGGTTTTTTGCAGGTGTGATCTTCATTGTACCCTCATGGCCTGAAAAGGGATTGATCATACAGGACACACCGCGATCACCGGGAATTACTCCTGGTACACCCTGACACCTGGTCATACAACCAACACAGGGGGAGATTTCCTGTGGTCTGTTCTCAGCAACCTTATTAGGGAACTCCGGATCGGCAATGGACCCTCGCCCTAAAGAGACAAAGTCAGCCCGACCGCTGGCGATAACTTCCTCCGCCATCAAGGTATCCGTAATACGACCCACAGCAATAACAGGTACATTGACCGCCTTTTTAATAGCCTCTGCCGCGTATAGGTTAAAGCCGGTAGTAACACTGGCAGGTGCAACCATCCAGGGCATACTTGCGTAAACGCCCGTGGAGACATGAATGGCATCTGCCCCAGCCTCAGCCAGAGCCTTCGAAATGGGTATCGTCTCGTTAAGCTTTAGTCCACCATTTACTCTTTCTTCCCCGCTAATGCGAAACACAAGGGGAAATTCCTTGCCGCATTTGCTTTTTATATTTTTTATTAATTCCAGTGCAAACTTCATGCGACCTGCTAAATCTGCCCCAAACTCGTCTACCCGCTTATTCGTATAACCCGATAAAAATTGGGCCACCAAATACCCATGGGCACCATGAATTTCCACACCATCAAAACCAGCTTTTTTAGCCCGGAGTGCGGCATCACCAAATTTCTCTACCACTGCATCTATTTCTTCAATTGAAAGTTCCCTGGGAAGCTCAAGATTAACAGGGCAAGGGACAGCCGATGGGGCCACTGGTTGCATACCAGTCACAGCACGATTTGTCTGTCGTCCAGAGTGCTGTAGTTGAACAAGTACTTTTCCCCCTGCCCGGTGTATCGCGTCTGTTAATGTTTTAAGCCCAGGAATGATGTCATCAGAGTCAATCCTAAGCTGTCCCGGTATTGCTTTGCCCTCTAAATCAATATAGGCGAATTCTGTGGTGAGCAGTCCAAATCCCCCACGGGCCCGTGCAACATAATAATCTACTAATTTTTGACTTACCTTTCCATCATCACCATGACTTGAACCCATCGCTGGCATAATAAATCTATTTTTCAGTTCTAAACTACCAATTTTACCTTTTTTTAGGACGTTTTCAAACAATTATGTTACCTCCCCGGAAAAATTAAAAGCAAACACCTAACTTTTAACCAAAATCTTACCCACATTAGGGTGAAATCATTCTTTGGACAGGGCTGGGATTGACTTTTATTATCGGGGTAACAACAAACGATGACACCTGTATCAGCACAGGTGTCATCGTTTTCTAAGAAGAAATTAATAAACCAGTATAATCAATATTGCCAACACGATTCGATAAATTGCAAAGGGAACTAACTTAATCCGATTGATTAACTGCAAAAAGAACCGAATGGATACTAGGGCAAATAGGAAGGCACTAATAAACCCGACCACGAAGAAGGGCAACGCATCCATGGTAAAGTACTGCCAGTTCTTAATCATTGATAGTCCGCTGGCTCCCAGCATTACTGGTACTGCCATGATAAAGGTAAAGTCCGCTGCCGCCCGGTGGCTCATACCCAGCAAAACCCCGCCGGAAATTGTCGAACCGGAGCGTGAAAAACCAGGCCACAATCCGATGCACTGAAACAATCCCATACCAAAGGCCTGCTTATAACTGATTTCATCAACGGTTCTTTTGGCTTCCCTGGGACGAAACTTGTCTGCCAAAATCATCAAAATAGCTCCCAATACCAGACCAAAAATAACGGTCTCCACAGAAAACAAATATTCATCAATGTAGTCTTCAAATAAGAATCCTAAGACACCGGCCGGAATCAAACCAACAAAGATTTTGGGTAGGGTTAACCTCTGTTGATAAAAAGACGTGCTTTTTCTTAGATCCAATAGGTCAATAAAACGATCTTTAAATACCACTACCACTGCTAAAATAGATCCCAGTTGGATCACTACTTTAAAGCTATTGGCTACAGAGGCCGAGAATATCTCCTTAGAGTGCAGCAGCAAATCATCAACAATAATCATATGACCTGTTGATGAAATCGGTGCAAACTCGGTCATCCCTTCCACAAGTCCTAAAATAAATGCAACCAATAAGGCATATAAATCCATCAATAAGCCTCCTGAAAAATATTATCCAATACTTACTCTTACTCCATGTTGCTTAAAAGCTAAACGATGGCATACTACAGGTTTTCTAAAAATAAGCGAATTACATCAGCCCCACCGATAAGGGTACCGATTGAGCCTCCTATGTTCGTTAAAGATACGATCAATAAAATTCTCGTCACTTTATTATTCCAGAAACCCTTGAGGCTAAAAATATCCTCGGCTAAATTTTCAAAATCCCTTACATTGGGTCGACGAATATAGGCCTGTGTAAGTCCCGCAAACCAGCCAGCTGCAATTAACGGATGCAAGGTAGTAATGGGAGCTACAACAAAGGCAGTAAGAATTGTTAGGGGATGTCCAAAAGCAAAGATGCTTCCCAATGCCGCAAAGGACCCCGTCCATAGCACCCAACTTAGGGATTGTTTAGCCCCAACAACCGGATTCGTGATAAAGGTATAGGCAACCAGTGCAATAAAAACGACTGGAATAGCCCAAACTAAAATTTTAGTGATATTGGATTTAGCAGGTAGCTGAACTAATTTGGTTAAATCGTGTTCTTTTTTTATTTCTTCCTTAATCCCTGGTACATGGGCAGCCCCCAAAACTGCAACAACCTTGTTGCCTGGAGCTTCCTTGATTTTCTGGGCTAAATATTGATCCCGTTCATCGACTAAAGGAGTTTTTAATTTTGGAAAGGATTTTGTAAATTCACTGAGTATAGAATTGAGCATATCCTGGGATTTTAATTTTTCCATTTCCTCTTCTGAAATGCTCTCGTCGTCAAAAATACTCAGCATAATTTCCTTGGCAAGCCTAAGCTTGCCGAAAAATCCTACATTATGCCAAATACGGGCAAAGGTTACTTGAATATTTCTATCAGCCAGTACTAGGCTGGCACCTATTTCCTTTGCTGAGTTAATCCCCTCAATCATCTCTTGTCCTGGTTTAATGCCAAATTGGTTGGCCATACGTTTTTGAAAGGATGAAGCTAATAGATTGACTAAGAGCAAAGTCGCTTTATTTTCTTTAATAATTTTAAATATATCTGTATCCTGCCATTTGCTTCCTTCGGTTATGGTTTGATATCTTTGTTCATCCAACTCGACACAAACAGAATCTGGTTTTTCAGCCTCAATTACTTCCTTAACTAAGTCAGCGCTGCGCTTTGATACGTGAGCCGTGCCAATCAGTATAATTTCTTTGCCATCTAAATTAATTCTCGTAATGTTTTCAGTTTCTTCGGGCATGAATTACCTTCCTTTGCATTAAACTCTTACCTTCTCACCACTAGGCTCGTTCTTAGCCTATTAACTAAGCTGTACTTATCGAAACTCCAGAATCATTATATTGTACTATACATAATAATGTAAAGCAAAGGCACCTGACCCTGCACAGATGCCTTTGCATAACAGGCTAAACTTCTTTGTTTGTGATGCATTTTTTTTGCATCTCCCGCTTGCCTAGTTATTCTATCATTACCACATTGCCTCAATACCTTCTTCGGTAGTTTTGATTGCTCCTTCTTTCAACAGTCGTCCAACGGCCCTTTTGAAGGCCCTTTTACTTATGTTCAACTCAGCCTTTATTTGTTCAGGGGAGCTATGATCATTGATCCGAAGAATACCACCACCTGATTTTAACCTTTCCATAACCATTTGTGCATCGGTTTCTATTTCATTGTAAGCCTTATCCCTAAAACTTAATTCCAGCTTACCATCCTCCCTCACCTTTTTAACTCTTAATTCAACCTGGTCTCCTACGGTATAGTTGCGATGCAGTTCATTTTTATGAATTAATCCATGGTATGTATCATCCACAGCTACAAAAGCGCCAATCTCTTCATTGATACTATAAACCGTTGCATAAACTCTATCATTTACTTTATACGGTGAATCGCTGCTTAGCAAATTATATATTCGCATACTTGCACATATTTTATTGCTATTATTAATATACAAACCCACAAGACAAAAATCCCCTTTTCGAATCACACCCACTTGTTCCTTTAAAGGCAATAACAAATCCTTCGGCATACCCCAGTCCAAAAAGGCCCCAAAACTTGTAATTTCCACTACTTTTAAAAATCCCAATTCTCCTATTGTCAGCTTTGGTTTTCTAACCGTTGCTAGGGTTTTGCCTTCTAAATCCTGATAAATAAATACATCTATGGTATCACCAATTTCTAATTTCCCGGGTAGATCATTTTTTGGTAATAGAATATCAGCCAGACCTTTTTCATTTTCATCAGCCAAATGAACCCCACAATCACTCTTGCCCGTTACTTGCAGCTTATGCACTTTTCCTATTTGTATCATCATATACCTAAAGCCTTCCCTTCTACATGGTGTCTATTATTAACGTGTCCCATTACCCCATGAAAAAATTCCAGTCATTGGGGGATAAATTGCTTAATTCTTTGAACTCTTAGACACGGTTGTTGCACACTACATAATAATATATCATTTCTATTATTATTTTTGATAGGCATAGAAAACTTCACTCTCTATAATAACCCTAGGCAATGTCAAAATAAATACGAAAACCCCCAACCATTTGGTCAGGGGTTTAAGCTTTTGAAACATCTGGGGTTCAAAATATTATGTAAAAATCACTAACCTGTGCCAGGTTTTGTTTCCACTGAATAATTAGGTTTAATGCCCACCACATTCATCATGGTGCTTATGATCGTGGCAAACCGATCCTGTAGATTTAAGTGAACCCTCTAAATAGCTTATTGCCGCAGTTTCGGCACTTCCTCTCGCTCCGGTAATGACTTCAATACCTTTTTCATGAAAGATATTGACGGCACCACTACCCATACCCCCGGAAATAACCACGGTGACTCCCATGTCATTGAGGAAATTTGGCAAAAATCCAGGTTTGTGTCCTGGGTTCGGTATGGACTCACGCTTAACAATTTGTTTATTTTCAACCTCGTAAATATTAAAATCCTGACAATAACCAAAGTGTTCTGAAACTAGACCATTCTCACTTGCTATTGCAATTTTCATCCATTTCATCTCCATCAAAAAGTAATTTAAAAACTTTTTCGTAGATATCATTTGTTGCCCGACCTGCTGCACAGTCTATATCTACAATACTCTGACCATGATTGATCGCTGTAACAGCCTTTGCATCAAAGGGAATATTGCCAACAAAAGGAAGACTTCGTTTATTACAAAAGGACTCTATTCTTTTTGTATTCTCGCTATTAATATCATATTTGTTAATACAAACTGCAATCTTTGTTTTAAAATTTTCTGCAGTTTTTATTATCCGTTCCATATCACTGATGCCCGAAATAGTAGGTTCCGCTACAATCAAAACCATATCAACGCCACTCAGTGATGCAATGACGGGACAGCCTATACCAGGAGAACCATCAATAATGGCAACGTTAGTATCCATCGCTGCTGATTTCATCTGCTTTTTTACCTCGGTGACCAACATCCCAGAGGTACCGCTGCCCATTTTTAGTTGTGCAGTGGAAAATACTGAATCACTCACATATAGCATTAGATCTCCTGCAATATCGGGTTTGAAAGATATGGCATTGACTGGGCAAATGGCTTCACAAACACCACAGCCTTCACAATCATAATAATCAACCTTATAATTAGCACCAACATGAATAGCATCAAAACGACAGTTTTGCCTGCACAAATCACATTGCACACATATTTCTGGATCTATTTCGGCTTTGGGCAAGCCATAATAGTCCGATTGCTTAACATCCGATGTCTGATGCATAATTAAATGCAAATTAGGTGCATCTACATCACAATCTGCATAGGCTTTAGCATCCGCTAACTTAATAAAAGCACTGGCAATCGTTGTTTTTCCCGTACCACCTTTGCCACTAAGGATTAGTAACTGCTTCATGCCGCACCTCCTTAGCAACTGTTTGGAGTAAATCAGAGAAAAGATCGTGATATTTTTTGTCTTCCCTTACTAATATCTGGGCATTTGAATTTATTTTTCCAAGGACATGATCAAAGGGAATTTTACCTAAAATTTTAATGCCATTTTCTATACAGAATTGCTCTGATGGATTATCTTCACCCGGGAGGCACTTATTAAGCACGACTCCATGCGGCTTGTCAAATAACTTCACAAGAGTATAAACCATCTTAAGATTATGGGCCCCAAACAAAGTAGGTTCTGCCACCAAGATACAGAAATCGGCATTCTTAATGCTCTCCATGACAATACAAGCACTGCCGGGTGGACAATCGATAAAAGTGAATTCTTTCCCTTCGCCGATATAACTTAAAAGTCTTTTTATAATCGGGATGCCCGAAGCGATACCTGTATTTAATATCCCTGTAATTACAGAAACATTTTCAGAAGTACCTCTTTGAACCTCTCCGATAAATCTTTCTTTTTCCGACAATGCTTTTTCCGGACAAAACAATATGCATCCACCGCAGGAATGACAAACTTCTTCAAAAACTAATAGATTATTGACAATATAGGCTAAGGCATTAAATTTACAAAAATCAACACATTTACGACAGCCGTTGCAAAGGGTTTCATCTACCTTAGGAATTTTAACTGAGATTTCTTCTGATTGTATATTTTTAGGCTTGAAAAAAAGATGACCATTTGGCTCTTCGACGTCACAATCGATATAGGTTGATTCCTTTACGGATGCAGCTAAATTTACAGATACAAGCGTTTTACCTGTGCCTCCCTTGCCGCTTAGCACAGCTACCTTCATACTATTTGCCCCCATGATTATGAAATCCTGGATGAATTTCATCCAACAATGATATTTTTCCTTCATTATAAGCACGGATATTATCCTTGATAGAATCGTTAACTGTCTTGTATAGTTTTATATTCGCTGCTTTTAGAACATTGGCAGCATTCTCACCACATCGTGGTGTAAGTAAGGCACTTACCTGGCTATCCACAATGATCTGTGCCGCCTTAATGCCAGCACCACCTTGGCTAGCTGCCGCACTATTATCTAGAAAGTCACTTTCCTTTGATTCGTTATCATAAATAAGAAAATATGGAGCACGACCGAAGGACTGACATACATTCGTTTCCATAGAGTTGTCATCAACTGGAATTGCAATTTTCATTGAAAAGCCCCCTTCATACTTATCTGTCATTAGTAGTTATTATCTTCCAAAAAACCTCTGCAGCACCTATGTCTACGGAAACCACCCATGCAAGGTTTTTCGATACCATCACAAAGCTTGTAATCACCCCCTTCTATCCTAAGTATTTTTCCATTTACCAATGATTCCGCAATTTTTTTCCTTGCATCATTATAGATACCTTGGACAGTTGTGCGTGCGATATTCATTTGTTTGGAACATTCTTCCTGCTTAAACCCTTCTAAATCAATTAGTCGTATCGTTTCGTATTCGTCAACCGTCATGATGACATAATGTTCATGATCGATAGGAGTGTTAAGCGGCCCAAATCGGGTACTCTCCGGCAGGCTGCATACCTTTCTCCATTTTCTAGGCCTTGGCATAATTCATTAAACCTCACTTATTGCAAAAGAGCCTTCGCTCTATCAAGTACCCTTTTGCGATTGATCTGCAGGTGAACCTGCTGCCATACCCCTTCCAAACCCTTTTCCAGCCCTTCTTCCAAAACACCTTCCAAGCAAACTTCCATTACCTTTCCCCAAACCTCTTCGATTACCTAGCCCTTGACCAAACCCATTGCCACTGCTATCCGTACTCGCTCCACTGCAAACTCCAAGACCTCTTCCTTTCATTGAGCCATTTCCCATTGGTCCAGTTCCATCTCTTCTAGGCATATAAACGCCTCCTTTGTGGTTATTGACATATGTCAATTATATTTTTATTATACTCCGCATTTAACATATGTCAATAATTATTTATATATATTTTATAATTTTTTAAATAAAATAACACCAAACAAAGCACCTATAGTTACTTTGTTTGGTGTTATAATTATCCTCCAATAAGACAAATAGCCTTTTGTAAAGAACGTAGAGTATTTTTGCAATTAACTGGGTTTCCAGAAAGATTAGTCGTTCTTTCTCAATCTTTTCTGAATCTGCTGTCGCAAATTATCGGTGGGTACATCTGGTAAGAAAGAGATAAATTCAGAGGTGCTCATAAGCTTAATACCAATATTCTGCATATCCAAAAGATTGGCTTGATGTACTTCCTCCGTCTTAGCTCCCGTGGCATCCGTTAAAACAACAACTTCATAATCCAATGAATTTGCATCCCAAACCGTTCCTCTAATGCAATTGGGCGTCTGTACCCCGGTAACAACAACTTGATCGACACCTAACCGTCTAAGCAGATTGTCCAGCTCCGTTTGAAAGAAAGCACTCCACCGTTGTTTCGTAACTAAGTAATCGCCTGGCATCGGTTTTAATTCTTCTACAATTTTTGCTCCCTCTGTTCCCTCGATACAACCACCGCCTACTTGAACAAATCGATTATATCTTGTAATTTCTACGTCGCTGCCGTCCCCACGGTAGTAGCGAAATACATGTACAACCGGCAGACCATTTTCTCTACATGCGTGTAATGCCTGTTTAATAAAAGGAATTACCCCCATAGCACCTGGCACTTCAAAGGGAGCCCCAGGTAAACAAAAGTCATTTTGCATGTCAATCACTAATAAAGCTGTTTTCCCCATAGCTAGTACACCCTTTCTTAACTATACATACCTTCAAAGATTGCAGCAAGTTGTCATAACCTTCTTTTCGTGCAACAGAAGCAAAGTATGTATCTTTATTTCTGGCCATTGATGCTCCGGCAAATGCCTTTAGTAAATTATTTTCAGTTTTGGTTCCTTTGATATTCAAATAAACCGCAGGGTTGAGGGGTTTGGTTTATTTCACTTTTGCTCTATTTCCGTAACGCATTCTGTTTTAATTTTTTCAACCAGAAATTGCAAAGCATCTATCACATGTGGTCTAATATCGCCGCCTACCAGTAAATACATGATGTCATCACCCACATCCAGCCTGCCTTCATTAAGCCAAACTTTAACATAGAAGATGCCAGCCATTTTGTATGTTTCCTCAACCGCCGCAGCCACTTTCTCTGGAGCATAAGCAAATTCCATTCCTTTTACCAAGGAATCATCATCAAGGCCTTGGCGAACCTTGGCTTTTGATGTCTGACGTACAATGCCATTATGGACTAAGAACATTCCTTCCTGTAAAGCCCTGGGATCTGCCTTTGCCTCCCTAAGCCATTCATCCATGGATGGTGATACTTTTTTATTAGCCATTCATCCATACATCCTTTATTTAATAATCTCCTGAACTCTTCCGATCTGTCCATCGTCTAGTCTTACTTTTATTCCCCTATGATGTTTAGGTGATTTTGTAAGAATATCCCTAACAATTCCTCGTGTCCTTTTACCCGTTCGTTGATCTTTCTTCAAAACAATATCCACTGTTATTCCTGGATAAATATTACTCCTATCTTGTCCTTCCATAAAAAGCAAAACCTTCTTTCTATCCTTACCACGTACCCCCTGTATTTTTACAAACGGGTTACATAAATACAATATTACTCTTACCGTGATTATTCAAGGGGGCTTTTGGGGGATCGGGTGTGATATTTTCTTATCGATTACGGTACTCAAACAAGGGTGAATCTAAGCACATTTCTTAACATAAGACATATGATGATATTGTAATACAAGGAAAGGAGTGCTTAATTTGGATAATTTTCGTAAAATGAATTTCTGTCCTTACTATCCAAACATGCCAGTTTTTAGCCCGGGATTTGGCAATCAGTTCCCTAATAATTACTTTTCCCCAATAAAATTAATGGATTATGGGCCTTACCCCTTTGTTGTTAACATTGAAGAAGCTGCAAAGCAAAACAATAATTTTCGTATCGCTTTATGGACAGGAAATTATTTACAACTCACCTTGATGAGCATTAAGGTGGGAGAGAACATCGGTTTAGAAATGCACCCCAACCTCGATCAATTCCTACGTATTGAAGAAGGGCAGGGGCTTATTCAAATGGGAGATCGAAAAGACCGATTGGATTATCAAGCACGTGTCCAAGATGATTATGCAATTATTATTCCTGCCGGTAAATGGCACAATCTAATTAACACAGGCAATCGGCCAATTAAGTTATATTCTATTTATGCACCACCTGAGCACCCCTTCGGAACTGTTCATAAAACAAAACAAGATGCGGAAGAACACCACCGCTAAAAAAAGCGACCCCTAACTTATGGTTAGGGGGTACATCTAGGGGTTCATGTCCTATCCTAATACGAACAAGTCAGATATTTCTCCAGTCTAATCATAACTTTACTTCATCAAGGCTTTATGGTAGGTTTTCTTTCCTTTACGTATTTTGACACCGTCTTTAAGTTGTTCCGAAGTAATATTATACTCAAAGGTATCAACCTTCTCGTCATTAATAAATATACCGCCCTGCTGAACCAGACGTCTTGCTTCGCTCTTAGAAGCCGTTAAACCACACACTACCATCAAATCCAAAATATTGATAACACGATCGATCAGTTGCCCGGATTCAATTTCAGTAGTTGGCATGTTGGCATCATCTGTGCCACCTGCGAAGAGGGCATGAGAAGCAATTTTCGCCTTTTGGGCCTCTTCTTCACTGTGAACCAGCTTAGTCAGTTCATAGGCCAGAATTTCCTTGGCTTCGTTTAGCTGACTGCCTTCCCATTTGTCCATTGCGTCAATCTGTGAAAGTGGCAGGAAGGTAAGCATACGTAAGCACTTAAGAACATCCGCGTCACCAACATTACGCCAATACTGGAAAAATTCAAAAGGTGAGGTTTTATTGGGATCAAGCCAAACTGCACCCTTTGCAGTCTTACCCATCTTATTACCTTCCGAATTTAATAGTAGTGTAATTGTCATGGCATAAGCATTTTTACTTAACTTACGGCGAATAAGTTCGGTACCACCCAACATATTCGACCACTGGTCATCACCACCAAACTGCATATTACAGCCATAATTCAGATACAGATGATAGAAGTCGTAGGACTGCATGATCATATAGTTGAATTCCAAGAAAGACAGACCCTTATCCATTCTCTGTTTATAGCATTCCGCCCGCAACATCGTATTGACAGAGAAATGAGCTCCTACTTCACGAAGTAATTCAACATAATTCAGCTTTAGAAGCCATTCTGCATTGTTAACCATGATGGCCTTATCATCACCAAATTCAATGAATTTTGCCATTTGCTTCTTAAAGCAATCGCTATTATGCTGAATTGTTTCAGGTGTCATCATCGAACGTAGGTCTGTACGGCCAGATGGGTCACCAATATAGGCCGTTCCATCGCCTATAAGAACTACCGGTTTATTTCCTGCCATTTGCAAACGTTTCATTAGG
Source organism: Desulfotomaculum sp. (assembly GCF_982386235.1). Lineage (NCBI taxonomy): Bacteria > Bacillati > Bacillota > Clostridia > Eubacteriales > Desulfotomaculaceae > Desulfotomaculum > Desulfotomaculum sp. The sequence goes on from NZ_CEVWQM010000025.1 coordinate 51,792, forward strand.
CACAGAGCCATAAAATGACCAACATGCAAAGAATCCGCAGTTGGATCAAATCCAATATAAAATATTGCTTTACCACCATTAATTAGTTCTTTAATTTCTTCTTCGTCGGTAACCTGGGCAATCAAGCCGCGAGCTACCAATTCATCATAAATTTTCACTATAACAACTCCTTTGTAAAATAAAAATGCCCTCTGTTCCAATTGGAACAGAGGGCAAAAATTGCGGTACCACCTCTGATTTAGAAATTCCTCACAGAATTCCCCTTTACAAGTGCAAATACACTTACTCGCTGTACCGGGCGTACCCGTCAAACCTTACTAAATTCAGGCCGCAGCTCCAGGATGTATTCGAATCAGCACGCCCACAGCCTCTCACCAACCGACTGCTCTCTGAATGACGGAAAACTGACCTACTTCTTCCTTTCATAGCTCTTGATAATTCAATTTTAACTTATTGTAGTTGAGAAAGCATTAAAAGTAAAGTACAGAAAGGGACATTCCACAACTTCACGCATAAATCAGTTTTGGAAAAGATGTCGTCATTTTATGTTTATCCATTAGGTAGAGGGAAAATCTATTGCTTACTCCTTTTCATATAGTGCCCAAATAAACCGAAGTTTATCCTATCTAGAACTTCTTTGAACAGCCTTTACCAGTTCCACAATGGGTATAATAACGATCGACAGTGCAAGTGATGTAAAAAAGTTGCCTGCGGATAAGGCAGTAAGCCTAAACATTGTATTTATGCCTGGGATGTATATGACCATAAGTGTAAGCGCAAAGCAGGCCAGCATCGCACCAATCAGGTATTTATTATGTCCTTTTAAAGTGAATATTGATTTTTTTAGCGACCTCATATTGATGGCGTGGAATATCTCACACATAGAGAGGGTAAGGAATGCCATTGTCATGCCTATTGTGTGGGACTGAACGTTTCCAATAAAGAAGGAGATTAGCGTCAACACGGCTATGATAATTCCCTGATAAATCACGTTGACACCAAGTCCCCTCGCGAAGATCCCTTCTTTGGGATCTCTCGGTGGTTGCCTCATGCTGTCAGTCTCGGCTTCCTCCATGCCAAGAGCCATTGCGGGGAACGTATCTGTTACCAAATTGATCCAAAGGATATGAATTGGTGCAAACAACTGCAGGTTAAACAAAGTAGCGACAAAAATGGCGATTACCTCGCTCAGGTTGGAGGCCAGCAAAAACTGTATCGCCTTGCGGATGTTTTCATATATCCTGCGGCCTTCCTCAACAGCATAAACGATGGACGCGAAATTATCATCCGTCAGCACCATACCCGCCACATTCTTTGTGACATCCGTGCCAGTGATGCCCATTCCCACGCCAATATCGGCGGATTTCAGTGCCGGGGCATCGTTCACGCCATCACCAGTCATGGCCGTAATTTTTCCCTTCCTACGCCAGGCGTTGACGATTCGCACCTTATGTTCCGGTTGAACCCTCGCATAAACTGTGATATTGTCAATGACCATGTCCAACTCATCGTCCGACATCCTTACAATCTCTGCGCCTGAAATCGCTTCATCCTTATCTTTTAATATGCCCAATTCCTTGGCAATGGCAACCGCAGTATCCTTATGGTCGCCCGTAATCATAATTGCACGAATGCCCGCTTCCTTGCATTCGTTTATAGCTGTCTTGACCTCTGGACGGACGGGATCAATCATTCCGGCAAGGCCGATAAAGGTAAGGCCCTTTTCTAAATGTTCCGGTGAGAAATTATTTGGTTTTTCTGTATAGCTGCGGTACGCCGCGCCTAAGACCCGAAGGGCTTTGTCTGCCATGCGCCTGTTATGGTCTAGAATCCTATTTTGTAGTTCAGCCGTAAGGTCTTGCACCTGTCCGTCTATGATTATATAATCACAACACTTCAATATTTCATCCGGCGCACCCTTCGTATATTGCCTAAAAGTGCCATCCGATAGGGCGTGTACGGTTGACATCATTTTACGCATTGAATCAAAGGGCAATTCTCCTATGCGTGGTTTTTCCTTTTCAAGCTCATTTTTAGGAAGCTTTAAGGAGATAGCATATGCCGTCAAACCAACCTCGGTGGGTTCGCCAATAAGCTCACCGGACGGATTAATTTCCACATCGTTGCATAGGGCAACCGCTTCAGCTAACAGCTGTTTGTCGCCAAACTGATCTACGACGGTCATTTTGTTCTGAGTAAGCGTACCTGTTTTGTCCGAGCAGATCACCTGAGTACATCCCAAGGTTTCAACCAATGTCAGTTTACGGATAACGGAGTTTCGCTTTGACATTTTTGTTACGCCAATGGATAACAACACGGTAACAACCACAACAAGCCCTTCCGGTATGGCCGCCACTGCGAGGCTTACGGCAATCATCAGTGTTTCAAACACATGTCCGCCGCTGAAACCTCCGTTTCTTAGGATACTAAAAAAGAAAATGAATACGCATATCCCCAGTATCATAAAGCTTAACATTTTACTTAGGGAAGCCAGCTTTTTTTGCAGCGGCGTTTTTTCCTCTTTTGTTCCTGACAATATATCAGCAATCTTCCCCATTTCTGTAGCCATGCCTGTGGCTGTTACAACGCCTTCCCCACGCCCGTACACCGCGTTTGTCCCCATATAAGCCATATTAACTCGGTCGCCTAAGGGTATTTCATCCTTTTCAGTCATCAGGCTGGTGCTGGTTTTTTCCACAGGGACGGATTCTCCAGTAAGAGCGGCCTCCTCCATTTTAAGACTGACGGCTTCGATGATACGTATATCTGCTGGTATGGAATCTCCTGCCTCAAATAAAACAATGTCCCCAATTACCACATCTTCTGATTTAATATCACTTACTACACCATCACGCCTTACCCTGGTATGAGGTGCAGACATTTTTTGCAGGGCTTCTATTGCTTTTTCTGCCTTTCTTTCTTGTACAACGCCTAATACAGAATTGAGTGAAACAACAACGAGTATAATGATCATATCGGCGATTTCACCAAATGCACCGGAAATAATGGCGGCCGCAATCAGCACGATGATCATGGGGTCTTTCATCTGCTCAAAAAATCTGACTACATTGGATTTGTGTTTTGTTTCCGCCAGCTTATTTTTGCCATTTTGATTAAGCCTTTCTGCTGCGATAGAAGCTGACAGCCCTTGTGCCGAGGAATTTAACTCTTCTAAGACGGATCTTACTTGTCTTTTATAATGTTTCATATTTCCTCCAAATAATCCCATCAGCATAATAAAACCAGGCAATTCAATTGAAATATACATCATCTCGACGTAGCCGATAGGATAGCAGATGTTTAAAGGTCATTGTTGGACCTTACCGTATGTGGGAACATGTCAACGACTGTATCACACCACTTACGAACCTTTCACTTCCAACGCTTTCTTCGCCATCTGAACATACTCATCAATACCAGATACCAATGCAAACTCAGCAACTGAAACCGGATATGCAGCGTCTAGTTCAATAATATGCTTTTTCATCTTAGGCCAGTAATATCCACCAGCTTCTCTATAGGCAATAATCAGAGCTTCGAGCCCTGCTTCACCAAAAGCCCTATAATTAAAAACAAAGTCACTTGATATATCCGTAACCTTAGCTTCGGTCCAGTCAATTAATCCCGTTACATTAGCATCTTTATCAATCATAGTATGTCCTGCATGAACATCTCCATGAATCAGACCCGTTTTCTTAGGCCATATCTCATCATCGTTAATCCATGCCTGCCATCTCTTCCATAAATCTTCACCTACACCAAACTTTGCTTTTACAGCATCCATACGCTGTTTCATTGACATTCTAGCTTCTTCTGGGGTATGCACTACTAGGCCTATCTCAGCAGCTTTATCACTAGGTATGCTATGAAGATCCACTAACACTCTACCAAGGGACATGTGAAATGATTCTGGGACATTGTTTATATCTATCTCCCAAACATAGTTTCTTATATTATGATCAATCGTTCCTGCCGGTACACCATCTAGCTTTTTGTACGCTATTAATTCATCCGTATAAATGATCCAGTTTGGCGCTTGAAAAGATTTAGCATACTTGTTTACCAAATCTAATACTTGTTTTTCAGCCTTTGTTCTAGGCATCACATCTGCACGTCTAGGCAATCTAAGAACCCACTCAGTTCCACTTTCATCCCGTGCAAAAATAACTTGAAAATCAAGCCCAGATTCATTAAACTGCATCGTTTCTTCCTTAAGGATAACATGATGTTTTTTAGCTATTTCAATAATTTGTTTTATATCTTTACCCAATTCAAATCACTCCTGTCCAGACTTTTAAAATATCACTACCTAAGCTAAATTAATTATGACGTGTAATTTGATTGGCAACCACTTCGAAATAATAATTCTCTAATTCTTTCATAATTGTATGGCTGTAAATCTTCCTTTGGAGAACCTACCATAAAGCTGATCTTAAAATACAACAACATCTGGATCTTCAGCGATGATCTCCTTAGAATCTTGACGTGACTTGATAAACTCCCTAAGAGGGACGATGCTTCTTCGATACTCTGTGCCAACATACTCTGGAGCTAGCTTTCTGGATACAAGTTTGTACTCTTCAATATCGTAACCCGGCCTTGGAGTTAAACCTTCGCTTCTAACTCCAAGGCCATCTTGTTTAAGTATTTCTTTATAGCTGAACATATATCCTCGCAGCCTTTTTCATAATTAACGCGATTCGAAAAGGTACTTAGACCTTAAGACCAGAGTCTACAGACTTTTTCATATAATTAATGAGTGAAGCCACCTCGGACTCCAGTCCTTCCCACTTATCATCATATTCTCCTCGATAGGCTTTGCTAGCTAAGTCGAGTAAAGCTGCATGCTCACTGGGTAATTGAGTTATTGCCCATTCTGCTGCCAGATCTTTTGAACTAATTTCACCGGTAGAAGCTGTCAGCCACATTCTGGCTAAGGTTAAAATTACATTGCGTTCGTCACCTTTAATATCTGCTATCAACCCAGGTAAAGATTCTTTAATCGCACTTCGAATATCTGTCATTGGTACAGGCTCAAGTACTTCTATTGCTTTTGGTCCAGAAAGATTCATGCTATTTTTTCTTACTTGAGCTAAAAGAATTGCTAAATCTGGATCATAAGTTGGTTGAGAAATTTTTCCCCTTTCAAACTGCTCTCTTAGCCACTCGCCATACATAAATTCATATTTGGGAGGAAAATGCCAAGGAACAACCTCTATTTGATTTATGACTGTAACTTCAAGTGGTCTCATGGCATTTGTGTTTCCTATTTCCCCAGATATAAGCATTAGCCTATCTGTAAGATCCCTTCGAGTTCTTCCGGATAAACTATCATTTGTTACCACCAAAATATCGACATCGCTATTAATGCGTAAGCCTTCCATTACAGCAGAACCGTATAAATATACCCCAACTAATATATCATCAAGTAGTTCCTCTATAATTTTTAATGCTTGAATTGCCTCTTTCGGTATTTTTTTGCTATTCAAATCTATACTCAACTGCGATCTCCCTTCATCTAAAGGCTGTTTTGGCATCTGCATCGTGCTGAACATGCCGCCACCTATTCTCTGCCAAGCTTCGCTTAACTTGTGCATATTTGTCCGCTCACTCTCATTGGACCGCAACCAATCGCAGAAGTGTAGCAATTCCCTGCATTTTTATATACTTTCGCTTTAATTCTAATAAGGGAATATTTCAAACCTAACCCCACACTCGTACACTCTGGTTAAGCAAAATATCATGCCGATTAGTCCTTTTCCCCGGCTTTAAAGTTATAAATCGGTTTGATCCTTTTTACAATATCCGCCGTCGGCCCAATATGGTTTACGATATCAGCCATATTCTTATAGGCCATCGGACACTCATCCAGGGTTTCTTTCTTGACAGATGTCGTATAAACATTCTTCATCTGTTTTTTAAATTCAGAGACAGTAAAGCTTTGTTTTGCCTTGGTCCTGCTCATAAGCCTTCCCGCACCGTGGGGGGCAGAAAAGTTCCACTCCTCATTGCCTTTACCAACGCAGATGAGACTGCCATCCCTCATATTGATCGGAATTAAAAGTCTCTCCCCTTTTTGTGCAGATACCGCCCCTTTTCGTAGGATCATCCTATCGGTATCAATGTAATTATGCGTTGTGGTAAACTGCTCCACTACCTCTAATTTCATTCCTTTTACTATTTCAGTAATTATCGCCTTTCGGTTTAGCTCTGCAAACCGCTGGACAATTTTCATATCATGTAGATAGTCCTCAAACAGATTGCCGGTTACATAAGCAAGGGTAAAGGGGATTTTTGTCAGTACCTGATTTTTTAATTCCTTTAAGGCATTCTGGATTTCCTTATCCCGACCTTCAGACTTGCAGCGGGTAATAAGTGCCTCCAAGTCTGCTTTGTCATTACGGTTTAACTGCCTATAGCCAGCCTCTTGATAATATTTAGCTACTTCAAGACCCAGATGTCGGCTGCCCGAATGAACCACGACATAAAGATTGTCCTCCTCATCCTTATTTACCTCGATAAAATGGTTTCCTCCCCCCAGAGTCCCAATACTCTTTTGCGCTCTATCCAGCTGTACGGACTTGAGACAACGAAGCTGCGTTAAATCAATTTGTTCATTATGCGGATGCGGTTTTCTCCTCACTGCAAAGCCTGACGGTATATTCTCGCAAATCAACTTATCCAGCCTTTGCAATTCCAATCGTTTATTGCTAATTAAGATCGTTTCCATACCGCAACCAATATCCACGCCTACCAAATTGGGAACAATTTTGTCCTTAATGGTCATGGTGGTTCCAATGGTACAACCAGCACCGGCATGGACATCCGGCATAATTCGGATTTTGCTTTTTCTTACAAACTCCTGATTGCAAAGGGTTTCAATCTGCACAGCAGCGCCTTCTTCTAATATATCTGTATACACTTTGGCTATATTGTATTTTCCTTCTATTTCTAACATTGTTTCCCTCCATCCATACAATTGCATATAGTCAATGATAGCAAACTATAAATTAGAAATGAAAACAAAAAAGCCAAGGTCATTAAAAATACCTCGGCTAACTTAGCATCCCTTTTTACAAGGACTTCCGCAAGGCACGCATCAAAAATTGTGTGCTTTTGTGGTGCCTGTACACCGCACGCCCGGGAACGATGCTCTAGTAACGCATAAATCCTGTTGCAATCCCTCAAACAGAGAATGGCTGGCCTCTATGCTTTGCATAACAATTATCGTAAAGATATTCAACCTCTATCTTTGACGGTAAAACCCTCATGAAAACACAAGGAATTTTTGCTATTTAACCGACTCGTTGGGCGAAACTGCTTGGGTTCCCTTAAATTCTCGTCCGTTCGTTCGATCATCCAGCAACACCCCGGATGGCCTGTGCCCAGCCACTGGTCAGGGGGTCCGGTTGGCATATCCTAAAGCAGTGCCGAAGTCAAGTCCAGCGGCTCCATAACCTGGCCGTCTTTATAGACCCGCATGTTACCCGATGAGATTTCGTCTATCAGTATGACATTGCCAGCGTTGTCCACGCCGAACTCCAATTTGATATCGTATAGCTCCAACCCTTTCCTCTGAAGCGCAGCACTTATCAAAGCCGTAATTTTCTGAGTGCTTGTTTTAATTTCTGCAAATTGCGCGGCAGACATAATGCCTAGGGCCTCCAAACCTTCCACTGTAACCAAAGGATCTCCTCTTCCATCATCCTTTAACGTAGCTTCTACGTAAGCGTTCAGCTTGTCCCCTTCCTTCACATAGGCTCCGTAACGGCGCAGGAAGCTGCCAACCGCTTTGTAGCGGCAGATAACCTCCAGACCCTTGCCGAAGGCCTTTGCTGCTTTGACATCCATGGTCCCATTTTCTACATCTGCACTTACATAGTGGGTTTCAATGCCGGCATTTTTTAGCATTTCAAAGAACAGAACGGATACCCTCAGGTTCCCTTTTCCTATCCCTTCAATGGAAAGTCCCACTGTGTTGGCCCCTGGGTCAAAAACGCCATTTTCGCCTGTCACATCATCCTTGAAGATCAAGCGGTAGTTCCCGTTTTCCAAGACAAAAACATCTTTGGTTTTGCCCTCGTATAGTTTTTTCATTGTAGGTCTCCCTTCGTATTCCTTCATTATATTGGTTTAATCTTCAGAACCGCGGGAATCGCGGGGACGGTTCCTTTGATGCTACCTTCTCACTTTTACACCGATCCTTGCATAGAAGTCCTATCGTCTTATACTTTTGATTATTATACCCAATTCATATATCACACCACTAGATATTTACTTCCTTCTCTGACACTAAGAGGGCTAAGTGTATTCGTTTGAATAAATTCCTTTACCCATTCTTTATTTGTTTTAGAGTATTCTCTTAACGCCCAACCAATCGCCTTGTTAATAAAAAACTCTTTGGTTTCACTATTTTGTTTAATAATTAAACCAAGCAATGCTGCATCCGTTTTTTCTTTGTATTTTAGTTGATACAAAATGGCACTTCTAACAAGCCAAATATGATCACTTTCAGCCCATTTCAATATATGACTGCTGATAAGTTCGGGATGCTCAAGACACAAAACTCCTGTGATATTTCCGGCAATGGTGTCAACTGTGTCCCACCAAGGCTTGGTAATTATTAAAAACCAAACATTATCAATATCCTTTTTTTGCAAATAGTCTTTCAACACAAGCAAATAATCAATCGCCAGATACTGAAATTCTCTCTCTGGCCTTTCCCATAGCATGAAAACAAAATTCCAATCAATTCCTTTTTGTTTCTTTGCTTTCTTCATCAATCCATTCCCAAGAGAGGTTCTTTTAGGCTTAGGAATTCCCAAAAAAGGAAAATTATTTTTCATATAGGCGGCCATTTTGACTGCTTGCTCTTGATCACTATTTTCGAGGAATGAATTTATCAGTTCATTATACATTATTTTATAATCTCCCGTACTCTCCCAATCCATTTTTTACTCCCAATTCTTCCATACATCCGGTTCATAGCCCACTGTTGCTTTTTTACCATTACGCACGATCGGGGTTTTATAAAGACCAGGATTGTTTAACAGCAACTCTTCCCTAACATTGGCACCAATGATGTGATCCATATTAAGCTTTTTATATTCTTTGGATTGATTATTTATTAGGTTATTTAATCCAATCGCAGCCGCAACACTTTTTAGCTCTCCTAGGCTTAGCCCCTTTATACTCAGATCAACAAATTGATATTTTATCCTTCTTTCCTTGAAATAGCGTTCTGCTTTTTTAGTATTAAAACATTTTTTGATACCGAAGATTTGAATACTCACTTATAAATCCCCTTCGTTCTATTATTACCTGTTGGTATAAAATACGGTGGTCTGCTTTCTCCTAACAAAGTGTAGTACCTTTCTTATCCTTAACCGCACACTCCACGTGGCTTGAGGATACAATCATGATGCCCGAAGAAGCTGCTATCCCCTTGTAGTGTTCCTCACTTCCGAATATAATTTATATTTCTCACATGATTTCAAATAATCTCACTCAGCTTTAAATGTCCATTTCAGCAGAAGTGTACATTTCTTCATACTTTTTCAACGCCATTCTAAACATGCCTGCCATTGTTGCTTTGTTTGATACGGATGTCCAAAATGTATCATAAAATGATGTCCCATCGGCACGAAGCCAATCCCACATAATTTCCGGATCTGATACATTCGGGTTTTCTAAATGGCACCTATGGCAAAGCAGCACAAGATTTGAAGGTTTATCCCCCCCGCCTAAAGGTTCAGGAATAATGTGGCACCTTTCTAAAGATTTTTCACATCCGCATCTCCAGCATCTTTCATGGGCCTCAGATGCATCCACGCTTAAATCACACTCATCAACTATTGAAAACCAATAATCCACTATTTCTTCTATTGAAGTTCTAATCCTTTCTTTTCCCAATGCAAATCTCCTCCCAAATCATTGCCAAAATAACCTCAAACGTCTTTCCTTTTTGTTGCGGAAAATCATTGTTCACACCCCGTTCCGCATACTTCTCTACTGAAATACCATCACTCAATTAAAGACATAAAAATTCCCTCTAACAAAGTGCTAAAAGTTTAGCACTTTGTTGGAGGGGTAGCTGAAGGAATATCTGTTGTAACTTACAAAAACCCCTTTTGCTTGATTCAATATATTCTGCAAGGTCACAACTGATAATTCCGGTAAAATACTTAAAGCGAATATATCTTATCCAAATATCTATATTGAAAGTAACTTAACCGCTCCTAAACCCCATAATTGACAATATATTTAACAATTTTATATTCGTTTTGCCCCACTAATATTGATAATTATTTAATTACTTAATTGAACAATGGTTAAAGAGCGATTCAAATAACCTAAAACAGGAAAAGTCGTACTAATACTTGTTCCTACTTCATCTCCTTCTGTTAAGGAGGCTTGAACGACAAACGTTGAACTACTTCTATTAGATATCTTAAAAAAGGTACTAGTATCACCAAAAATCGCTGTACCATTGACAGTAATAATTGCCTCTAGATATGGTTGATCTGGATCTGGATCAACGGTGGCTTCAGCGTTAATAGATATCGTTATTTGATAAATTCCGCTTTCTCCTACCACTAATTCATTACCCGATAGACTAACCGTGATAGTGTCTGATAAAGGTCCAGCCACAGTAAATGTTACGGGTTCGAATGCTTCCCCAGGTGTCTCTACATTACTTCCTCTTAAAGATCCAAAAGCCAAAACAACTTCTCCAGCGGGGCCAGCCGGACCTGGTTCACCCTGTGGTCCTTCTGGACCAGGCGCTCCTGCGGGACCTTGTGCACCTGCAGGACCTGCTTCACCCTGAGAACCTGCGGGACCTGGCTCACCCTGTGGTCCTTGTGGACCGGGAACTCCTGCGGGGCCTTGCGGACCAGGAGGACCCGGTTTGCAAGACGGCGGACATGGATTACAGTCCCAATTACGTGCATTATTAAAACTATCTGCTGTTGTTTTAACTTTATTGGAGTCATCATTATTAATAGATGAACTTAAATCAGATAAGTTTTCATTCTTCTTCATGCCAAAACTCCTTTAATGCCCCCACAGGGTGAGGCACAAAAATAAAAAACTAAGTTATAATGTGGCTATGAACAAGTGAAACCATTATTCACCCAAATTTAAAACAGGTTATTTCAATCCACCCTCTCGCGTAGAGAGCGCCTACGATCACCTGCCGAAAAACACGACCAAGCAAAAATTTCAATCCACGCTCTCGCATAGAGAGCGACTATGTTTGACCGGGAAAAGAAAAAGCTACATTTACATTTCAATCCACGCTCTCGCGTAGAGAGCGACCTCTTCGTCTCGGGCTGGCTCTTTTATGGACATTATTTCAATCCACGCTCTCGCGTAGAGAGCGACAGATAGATACGGTGTTGCTGTTGGCGGGGATCCTATTTCAATCCACGCTCTCGCGTAGAGAGCGACCCCGGAGCCTACCACGTTGAGGGTCCAATTAGGCCAATTTCAATCCACGCTCTCGCGTAGAGAGCGACAAATGTAACATAACTAACCAACCTTAGATACCTTAATTTCAATCCACGCTCTCGCGTAGAGAGCGACATGACCAGGAAACTGGGATGGTTGTAGTGATTAAATTTCAATCCACGCTCTCGCGTAGAGAGCGACGTCTAAGTAATAAGTAGCTCCTGCCTGTGTTGCTGTATTTCAATCCACGCTCTCGCGTAGAGAGCGACAAGCAAGATCCTCCTGTTGTAACCAAAGAGCCTGGATTTCAATCCACGCTCTCGCGTAGAGAGCGACTTCTATTTTGGCGAGGGCAGAGTAAAGCAAAGGAATTTCAATCCACGCTCTCGCGTAGAGAGCGACCAACAATGTCTTTGTTAACGTATTTCCGAAGGAAAGCATTTCAATCCACGCTCTCGCGTAGAGAGCGACGGATGCCTGCAAAAGATTTAGTTGCCTTTATCTGATTTCAATCCACGCTCTCGCGTAGAGAGCGACTACTTACGAAACTCTAATACAGGAGCCCCTTACAATTTCAATCCACGCTCTCGCGTAGAGAGCGACTTTGTTCTTCTTCTGCCTTTTCTCTTGTAAAACAATTTCAATCCACGCTCTCGCGTAGAGAGCGACACAATTAGGACATTCATTATTTCACCCCTTTTGGGAATTTCAATCCACGCTCTCGCGTAGAGAGCGACTTTGGACTGACGTAAAATCATATATGCAAGAAGGAATTTCAATCCACGCTCTCGCGTAGAGAGCGACTTATGCTTTTTTCATCTGTTGATGTGTAAGATTATTTCAATCCACGCTCTCGCGTAGAGAGCGACGCTGAAAATAAACGTGTGTCTGGCTATTAATAGATTTCAATCCACGCTCTCGCGTAGAGAGCGACGCTTGGCGTAGTAGGATCAATAACGGGTGTAGGCAATTTCAATCCACGCTCTCGCGTAGAGAGCGACACTTGATAGGTTGTCCCTGGATCAGTCACAAAGGAATTTCAATCCACGCTCTCGCGTAGAGAGCGACCCTGAAAAAAGGGCATATACTTCTGCTGCTATAATTTCAATCCACGCTCTCGCGTAGAGAGCGACTAAAGGATTGCCAAATATTGGATATTAAATTAATATTTCAATCCACGCTCTCGCGTAGAGAGCGACTTAAATTATCATACAAACTAATATCACCCGTGAGAATTTCAATCCACGCTCTCGCGTAGAGAGCGACATACTTTCTTAGCTTCTTCCAGTGATAAATTAGATTTCAATCCACGCTCTCGCGTAGAGAGCGACCCTTTTCTGCTGTAATTTTACCCTTTAAGTATTATTTCAATCCACGCTCTCGCGTAGAGAGCGACGGTTTGGGATAAGTTATTTTGTAATTTTAATGGAATTTCAATCCACGCTCTCGCGTAGAGAGCGACCTTGATCAGTCTGCCGGAGATATAAACGAACTAAAATTTCAATCCACGCTCTCGCGTAGAGAGCGACGTGAATAGAAAGTCAAAGTCTAAAGAACTACAGGAAAATTTCAATCCACGCTCTCGCGTAGAGAGCGACCTGAAGTAGATATATGATCATTATTTCTTTCAGATTATTTCAATCCACGCTCTCGCGTAGAGAGCGACTTGCATATCTAGCCCTCTGCAACAGTGCCACAGATATTTCAATCCACGCTCTCGCGTAGAGAGCGACATGATGATTGGTGGCATAGTTTTAGAGGTAGTTTTATTTCAATCCACGCTCTCGCGTAGAGAGCGACGAAACTGAAGTACCCGTTGTAATTAATGTAAAAATTTCAATCCACGCTCTCGCGTAGAGAGCGACAGAAAATCATATCTTGACATATGCTCTCTGACTAATTTCAATCCACGCTCTCGCGTAGAGAGCGACTTTTATTGAATTGAATGAATATCCATATGGAAAATATTTCAATCCACGCTCTCGCGTAGAGAGCGACGTATACCACTATGTTTTTGACTATGGCATCGGGTAATTTCAATCCACGCTCTCGCGTAGAGAGCGACGTATTTACTATAAATGTCGGTATTCTCTGTTTTTGATTTCAATCCACGCTCTCGCGTAGAGAGCGACTTGCAAACACTTTACAAAACCCAAAACCTGTCAAGAGTGATTTCAATCCACGCTCTCGCGTAGAGAGCGACTTATGTTATTATTGTATCAGGTAAATACCTAGCCCATTTCAATCCACGCTTTCGCGTAGAGAGCGACAAACCGAATAACAGCATAACAGCAGGGGTTATAGGATTTCAATCCACGCTCTCGCGTAGAGAGCGACAAATCTTAGTAACAGATAAAGCATGTACCAATTGCGATTTCAATCCACGCTCTCGCGTAGAGAGCGACTCACTTGAGCTTATGTCGCTGCTGTTGGTTGAGCATAATTTCAATCCACGCTCTCGCGTAGAGAGCGACAATTACTTTGTGAATCTAAAATATATTCAGAGGATATTTCAATCCACGCTCTCGCGTAGAGAGCGACTTGTATTAGATTTATTATATCGTGGCTAGACCGATTTCAATCCACGCTCTCGCGTAGAGAGCGACTTTGATCACTAGTATTATTATTTGTGACTTGCTAATTTCAATCCACGCTCTCGCGTAGAGAGCGACGGGACAGTGATCCCGGTTATTTTCTTTTAAAAGTTATTTCAATCCACGCTCTCGCGTAGAGAGCGACCTTAGCACTCTCTATGTCTGGTCTAGTTGTAGCTATTATTTCAATCCACGCTCTCGCGTAGAGAGCGACCTAAGCAATTATTAAAAAATGCCGAGAATAGACAATTTCAATCCACGCTCTCGCGTAGAGAGCGACCTTGCTACATCTAGCTTTAACCTACTTTCGTTACAATTTCAATCCACGCTCTCGCGTAGAGAGCGACTTTTTATATTGTAACTCTTTAAGTTTTGGATATGATTTCAATCCACGCTCTCGCGTAGAGAGCGACAAATACTAAATGGTTGATTCCAAGTGGTGTATCTATTTCAATCCACGCTCTCGCGTAGAGAGCGACTATATTTTCAAATAAGTATTGACATACTAATATTAATTTCAATCCACGCTCTCGCGTAGAGAGCGACGCTACCTTGCGGATAGACAGCCCACGGGAATCAAATTTCAATCCACGCTCTCGCGTAGAGAGCGACGCACGCTCACCGCATATACGACCAAACAAGGGGATTTCAATCCACGCTCTCGCGTAGAGAGCGACTTTCACCTACAATAAGAATACGAGGAGACAATGATTTCAATCCACGCTCTCGCGTAGAGAGCGACTGTTTTTGAAGATTACTATGAATTGAAAAAACAAGATTTCAATCCACGCTCTCGCGTAGAGAGCGACGACATTCTTTCTCAAAGGTCTGCCCACTAAGTTGTCATTTCAATCCACGCTCTCGCGTAGAGAGCGACTGGCTTATGAATACACGCTTCCCAAAGCAATTAAAATTTCAATCCACGCTCTCGCGTAGAGAGCGACCTAAGCAACATGTTTAGCGATGAAATGAGCCAATCAATTTCAATCCACGCTCTCGCGTAGAGAGCGACAATATGCGAAAGCCTTAGCTGAGAGTTATGAAAAACTATTTCAATCCACGCTCTCGCGTAGAGAGCGATTGGAATTGTCAAATTTAGTTTAGTCCCTAAACTCGTAATTCTGGCCTAAGACCATCCTTTGCTAGTGAATAACCCCTTCTGTGAAGTCAAGGGTAAGGTGGAGATTTTTTAGCGGTTTATGCTGAAAAATACTACCTG
>NZ_CEVWQM010000026.1:0-64441 GCF_982386235.1 Desulfotomaculum sp.
AAGATCAAGGCCTCTAACAACAAAAAGATGAATTTCAGCCGGAAGAAACTGACCGAGCGGCTAACCCGTCTGGATGAGAAAATAGCGGAATACATGACAGAGGCAGAGGCGGCAGATCATTTGGAAGAACCAAACTCCGGATCAGCTCCGGCAGGTCTTGCCGAACTTCTCTCCCGAAAAGAACGCTATGAGGGATATTTAGCTCAAATGGACGAAACTTGCTGCAACGAGGTCTCTGCTGTGGATCCGGACGCACGACTCATGGGGAATAACCGTGGCGGCGTGGATATGGCGTACAATATCCAAAGCGCAGTAGACGGCAAACATGACCTTATTTTGGACTACCACGTCTCCCAAAGCCCCGCAGACCAAAACCAACTGGGTTATATGGTAAAGCGAGTCAAGAAACTGGGTTACAAGCGTTTCACCGTAGTAGCAGATAAAGGATATTACAATGGCCGAGATTTAACAAAAGTAAAGCGTTATAAGATTAAAGCTGTCGTCTCCCGTCAGAAGATACGAGATCGGGTTCAATAATTATAAATATTAAAATTGCTATTAAATTAGGACTAGGCCTAGAGCCACGGGACTTGATATTGATGGAATTCTGGGGCTTACAACAGGACTTACTGGCCGCCATGGCCATATTAGCTGAGAGGAGGAATCTTTTTGAAAAGAATAACCTTGGGTGTTTTTTCTTTTTATAGTATCCTTACTTTCCGCAACATCCGCCTTGGCCTACTCTCATAACAGCATATCACGCATAGTTAATGTCCAAAACAATGGCCAATATTTTTCCATTGGGGAGATCAGGTTTAGTAAGGATAGTCAGTTTGACAATCATTTCCAAAACGGTGACCTATTTACCATAGCCCTGCCGTCTGGCATCTCCTGGAACCCGGAAAGTATAGTAGATGTTGCCTATGCAGATATAAGATTGGTTTCAGACAGAGTGTTAGAGGTGACCATGAAGAATTGTGAGGATGAGGTTACGGATTCCATTATACTAAAGGGACTGCAAAGGTGGAAAGTAACTTTACAGGCGATATCAAGCTGGAAATAGACGGCAGGGATTCCGCAATCACCAGCTCAAAAAGTATTTCTGAGGAAGCATCTCCCACCAAGAAATATTACAACGAGATTGTAACAGTTTTAAAAGTTCGGGATGACTTCTCGACCTTAATTGGCAGGGAAAATGGGGAACAGTATATTGTTGAAACGGAAGTTCCCCTGGGACTTTGGGCATTACAAAGGAAGCAAGTGATTGTTCTGTCCCCCAGCTCATTCTTTGCGGGGCCAGGGGCCTATCTACAGGTGCCCAGTGGAAATCAAAGTCTTATAATTGATGTCATTCAATTAAATAGTAAAGCAACAAATACTGGGTATACTAATTCTGGTAAAATCAATATCTTCATTAACGGCGAGGAAGTCTCCTTTGATACTCAGCCAATCATTGATGCCGGTATAACACTAGTTCCCCTAAGAGGTATCATGGAAAAGCTGGGGGCAGAGGGAACCTACCACGGTGCATCAGAAACCATCATGGCAACCAAGGGTACGCAGGAGATTTCCCTTAAAATTGGTGATCTACAGGCTAAAGTTAACGATAAAATAGTAAATCTTCAATTACCTGCTCAGGTGGTGAACAAACGCACCTTGGTCCCTTTAAGATTTATTTCTGAATCCTTGGGGGCGGCGGTGGATTATAATAAGCAAGAAGGTTTTATTTCTATTTATTAACGGGGGTAATCTCGGTGCATGGGGAACGGATATCAGGAGGCGAAAAATGCGCATAAAGTTACTGGGGGCACCCGTGGATGCATTAAATATGAAGGAAACCGTAAATCAAATAGAAGGGTTTCTGCAAGGGGGTGGTAAATCCCACTTCATTATTACCCTCAACCCGGAATATCTCTATCGGGCCCAGTTTAATGAAGAGTTAATGAAATTAGTGCACGAGGCTGATTTAGTAACACCAGATGGTACCGGGATTGTCTGGGCGGCTAAACAGGCCGGTACGCCTGTACCGGAACGGGTAACGGGCATAGATTTAATGTTGAATCTGATACCAAAGGCAGCCAAGGAAGGCTGGCGGGTCTTTTTACTGGGAGCCGCTCCGGGTGTGGCTGAGGAAGCAGCTGCAACCTTAAAAAAACAGTATCCCTCGCTAATCATAGCAGGCGCCCACGACGGTTATTTTAAACCCCAGGAGGAGGATAGCGTAGTTAGGGAGATTGCCGCAGCCAAACCCCAGTTGCTTTTTGTGGCCTTGGGTATGCCTAGGCAGGAACAGTGGATTCATAAATATAAAAATAAGATGGGGGTTCCCGTAGTCATGGGTGTTGGCGGTAGTTTTGATGTCATTGCCGGCAGGGTGGAACGTGTAGCACCCTGGTTACAGAGGATGAATCTGGAATGGCTGGGGCGGTTAATGAAGGAGCCCCAACGTTGGCGGCGGCAGCTTGTTTTGCCCAAGTTTGCCTGGTTGGTAATAATGAAATATAAGTTAAAAATATAACACCTTTTGTAAAATGGGTGTTATATTTTTAGTTTTATAACGTCTTAAATAATATGGAGATGTTTTTTGCCTTCAGTCTTGGCCATCGTCTTTGAGATTGAGCCGATGGCTGAGGTGTCTGGTACCGTCGAATGCCGCAAAAAGCGTCGAAGTATTTCCTGGTTTTAGGCTAAATTGTCTGGATTTGGCATTGAATGATTATGGTGAAGAATGGTACAATACTTCTGTGTGCCAGTTAGTAAATAAGCCTTGTACTTATGCTTTCGGATACTAAGAAAGAAGAGAAGGTGGCTAATGAATGGAACGTAGAAGAAAAAGAAAGTTAAGGGTTATTCCCTTGATCATTTTTTGTACCTTTTTTGCTCTGGTGGTAGGTACCGGTTATGTACTGGCGAACCAATTCCTTTTCAGTGGGGCAGGTCCGTCTTTATCAGCACTAACCCTAAGTGAAACAGAGGATGAGGATGTTTTAAAGAATCGTATGAATTTCCTGCTTTTGGGCGTCGATGCCCGGGAGGGGGAAACCAATACCCGAACAGACAGCTTAATTCTGGTCAGTGTAGATAAAGATAAAAACCGCATAGCCATGATTTCTCTGCCCAGGGATACCCGTGTAAAAATTCCTGGTCATGGTCATGATAAGATTAACGCAGCCAATGTATTCGGTGGTCCGGAACTGGTTATGGAAACTGTTTCAAACCTAACCGGAGTGAAGATTGATCACTACCTAACCACCAATGTTCGGGGCTTTCGTGATATTGTAGATGCCCTGGGTGGAGTTACCATTGATGTAGAAAAACGGATGTATCATTACGATCCCTATGACGAACCGGACTTGCAAAAGATCGATTTGCAGCCAGGCCTGCAGGAACTGAATGGGGATAAAGCACTGCAGTATGTGCGCTTTCGCAGTGATGCCCTGGGGGATGTCAGCCGGACAGAGCGTCAGCAAAAATTTTTAAAAGCCCTAGCCCAGGAAATGATGCAGGCCTCTACCATTACAAAACTGCCTAAGCTTGTTCCTACCATTAATAAGTATCTTGATACGAACCTGGGCATTGCCCAAATGGTGACCCTGGCCAAGGCAGCTAAAAATCTGAGTAGTGTCGAAATTGTTACCCAGACCATGCCTGGTAAGTTCCTGGATATGAATGGTGTTAGCTATTGGAGTGTCGATCCTAAGCAAGCCAAAATGGTTGCCGAATCACTCATTCAGGAAGGTAAACCCTATGATGTGGTGCTAGGCGAGGAGACCGTTAATACGCAAATGAATACACAAAATATTGCCAAGGAAGAACCAAAACCCAAGACCAAGGCAAATGAATCGGTAAATCCTATTTTACCTACCAATGATGCTCAGGATTCTAGTAAAAAGGACAAAGAAACCCCTGTGACGGATACAGCCAATCAAGAAAAAGCAGGTAAACCAACGAATCCTGAGAAAAAGGATAATAATGTTGAGATCATTGTGGATGATGGCAAAGGGTCTGGGGTGGCACAGCAAAATAACCCATCTACCGGGGATAATACCAATGACGAAGCCAGCAGCTGGCTTCCCTCCACAGAAATGTAACTTTCCGGATAAGCAGAACCAGGGAAAAATCCCTGGTTCTCTGATTATCCGGATGGTTCCCATGCCACTCAGCCTGACATAGCAGACGACCTAATGCCTAAAATGGCTATTATTATTTTATAATTAGTGAGGCGAAATGAATAATAACAAGGGAAAGCTAAAGGAAATTCAAAGCACTCGGGGTATCGCCATTTTGGCGGTGGTGCTCATACATATCACAAGTATACCACTGGAGGTATTGCCAGCGGGCATCCCCAGCCATACTGTTTATACGAGTATTAACCGAGCCTTACAGTTTGCGGTACCTTTATTTTTAATGGTCAGTGCCCTCGTCTTAGCCTATGGAATAGGAACCGACGGGGCTATAAAATGGCGGGACTTTTACCGCAAACGCGGGATCAGGGTTGTTGTTCCCTTTGTGGTCTGGACAACACTCTACCTTAGCTTACTTTTTATTACCAGCCATGTCGGCAAGGTACCCACGTTAAAGGAACTGCTTCTGTGGTATGGCTTTGGTAAAGGTTTCTATCATCTATACTTCCTGTCGGTGGTTATTCAATTTTATCTGGTATTTCCTTTTTTGCATGTTTTTTGGCACCGGCATCGACCCAGCTTGGTGAATACAATCATAATCCTTGCTACCCTGCAAGTAGCCTTTTATTGGATTAACAGAATGTACCTTTACCCCCATTTCCCTTATACAGCTTCCTTGCTCCCCAGTTATATCTTTCCCATTGGTGTTGGGCTATGGCTAGGTTATAACGTTTCCGCCTGGAATCATCTTTGGACAAGGTATCGGGTGCTCATTGGAACTTTTGCTATTCTTTCGGGAAGTTTTTATGTGCAGCAATATCTGGCTGTATTGGCGGGCCAAAGGATCAATACCTTTTACTTTCAAATGGTTTGGCTGTTATATGCAACAACCATCGGCATATGTATTGTTTTTCTTTCCAGGCTATTGCAGCAGGGTGCCTGGGGCAAATCAGCGATAATCGGAAAAATTGGTGAATTGTCCTTTGGGATTTATTTGGTACACCCATTTTTTCTGATGCTTTGGCAACGTGTGTTTTCCCCAGTTACAGCCAATGAAGTGCATTTGTTTACTTGCCTAGGCTTGGTAATCATTCTTACCCTGTCGGGCCTGGTAACCTATGGATTGGAAAGAACCATACTAGCAAAACCTCTTTATGGCATAATAAGAAGATAATTCTTGTCCAGCCCTCGCTTTGGGAGACTGAGGAAGGGTCGCGGCTGTATAAATGATTAAATAATTAAATGTATCGAAGAAAGGGTTTTTGCATGAAACGATTTAAAAAATGGCACGCGGGGTCCTTTGTGGCCGTGCTTATACTAATCGTAGTATTCGGCTTGTTAACACTTAGCGGGAATAGGACACCAACAGAGGTTCCTCCCCTAAAATCCAGTACCATCAAAGGCTCCTATGATGTGGTGGTGGTTGGTGGGGACCCAGAAGGGGTTGCTGCGGCGATTGCTGCCGCTCGCAGCGGTAAACAAACGCTGCTGGTTGATACGCGGCCAGAACTGGGAGGCCTCATGACCCGGGGTTGGTTAAACAGCTTAGACATGAATTACGGCCCGGGCAAAGTGATTCTGAACAAAGGAATATTTCAAGAGTTTTTCAATCAAATCGAAGGGGATTCCTTTGATATAGCCACTGCCGCCGCTGTGTTTCATCAAATGGTAAACCGGGAAAAAAACCTGGAGGTGTTAACTGAGGCCACTGCGGTGCTGCCCATTGTGGGGGGACAGGTCATGCCCCTAATAGCACCTGGCCAATCCGTTTTAAATGATCAAGCATACTCACAAAGTGACGGACTGATTCAGGTAGAGTTTGCAGATGAAAAGGCTAGCCAAAATGCCATTGAAGGCATTCAAGTGATGCTACAAGGTAAAAAGCAAAATATCACTGCCGGCCGGGTTATCGATGCCACCCAGGATGCAGATATAGCAGCCTCAGTGGGTGTGCCCTTTACCTATGGCCAAGAGGATTATGGCAGCGGGCAGCAGATTATGGCTGTTACACTGGTTTTTAAATTGGAGGGTATCAGCCAATGGGATTGGTATCGGATGATGCTGAATCTCAACTTCCAGCGTTTGGTGGCCACTGTTACAGGCAATACGGTGGAACACTATACCGGGGCGAACTTTCAGAGTGCCTGGGGCTTTGATGGCATTATGAAGGGCTATCAATCAAATATTCCGGAAGTGGCTATGCGGGGCCTGAATGTAGGCAGGCAGAGAGATAACTCTATCCTTATCAATGCACTGCAGGTTTTTGGTATTAACGGCCTAAACCTAGAGGACCGGCAAAGGGCCAGGAAGTTGGCAGAGCAGGAACTGCCCCATATCGTACAGTACATGAAGAAACACATACCTGGCTTCGACGACATCGTGCTGGCGGAAACCGCACCGGAGTTGTATATTAGGGAAACCCGGCATATTCAGGGTCTCTACCGATTAACCGTAGAAGATGTATTGGAGAACAGAAGTTTTCCAGATCGCATTGCCTATGGGTCTTACCCCATTGACATTCAAGCCACAGACCCTCATTTCAAAGGGACGGTCATAGGTACATCTGCCGGTTATGCCATTCCCTTTAGCTGCCTGGTGCCTCAGGGGACAGAAAATTTACTGGTGGTAGGCCGAGCAGCCAGCTTTGATTCCCTGGCCCACGGTAGTGCCAGGGTGATTCCTGTTGGCATGGCCACTGGTCAGGCAGCCGGGGTTGCCGCAGCCCTTAGCTTGGATGAAGATATGTCCTTTAAGAAGCTGGCAGCAGATCAGCACCAGATTAAAAGGTTACAACAGCAGCTTGAGGAACAGGGTGTCGATTTAAAGGAATTAAACATTGCACCATCGCCGGAAACCCAGCACTGGGCCTATGAAGCTCTGAAATTTATGCGCCATTACGGAATGGCTGCCGGAGGCTATAATAATAACTACCGCCTGGATGAAGAAATGTCCGAGGCACACTTTATAAATGGCCTAAACGTGCTGCAGCGGGCAGGCGTCAAAATTGAGAAAAAACCGAGACTTTCTACCGAGGGCAATGCCCTGACCCTAGAAGATGTGGCCTATTATTTTTCACAATATCAAGGGCTGCAAATGAATAAAAAACAAGCCTATGCCCACTACACGCAGCAAAATTTCTGGAACCCGCTCATTCTAGAAAAGGTACAGCAAAATGAAGGGGTTGTGACAGTGGGTGTCGGTTATACGTTAATAAAGGATTTTACAGGGTGGTTTAAGGAAGAGGCTGGGAGAGATTCGGGGCCCTTTACGATGTAGTTCCCCGCCGCCAGCGGCCCAGCAGAAGAGGGTAAAGAATTTGCTGCATTAGCCTCACAGGGTTATAATAAATGGGGAATTTTGTCATGGAAGGGAGATCATACTTTGGCTAAATGGTTTAAATATAGCCTATGGGCAGTGCTGGTGGTGGCTGTCTTGGCGGCGGCCCACGTAGCCTTCTGGCAGAGATATATAGTGGAAAAGGATTTTGACCAGGTTGAACTAGCAGTAAACTATGAGGAAATCAATAGTATTGCCAGCTACAGAGGGCTTAGTCCTGTGGAGGGGCTTAAGGAATTTAAAAAGCATGGTGTCACGGCAGTGGTTTTACGTGAAAATGTTTTGGTTGATTTAGAGTCCAGCGGTTTGGTCGAGATCTACTCTGGTCAGGCCTTGCTAACCAGACCCCAAACGGAAACACCGCCTTGGTTAAAGGAACTGACCCAATCCACCACAATTAGAAGGGATTATACCTATCTTCTGGTCTTTAATCCGCAGACCTTTAATCAAATATTTCCTCAGATGAAGGCAAAGCTTGGGAATGTAAACTCCTATCATATCGAAGCAGGTACCTACATTATTGAAACCTCCTTACCGTATATACAAATGAAGGGTACTTTGTCTGACCTTGGTTTGGGTTTTACCGATACCTCCCTACAGGATGTATGTCAAGCGGGACTGAGACCCATTTTGCAAATCCGCACTTGGCAGGGGGTAACCCAACGAAGTATTCAGGAAGCATTTGCGCTTTACCGTGACATTTCTGGTACTTCAGCCGTCATGTTTAATGATGATACGTTACCGGCCTACCCGGATAAAGTCTTAATGGGTGTTTTGGCAGAAGAGATTAGAAATATGAATGCCCCCCTGGTAAAAGTGGAGTTCTTCTCCCAAAGGGGTCTCGATCAGCTGGGTATGCTGCTGGACAAGCAGGTTGTTCGACTCCATACCGTATCGCCGGAAGAAATAAAGAAATCCTCTCCGGGGGAAGCGGTGGACCGTTTTGGTTTAGCGGCAGCGGAGAGAAATCACCGCATTCTATATGTTCGCCCCTACTTTACCTCCGGGGATGTTTTCCAGAAGAACTTGGATTATGTTGATGGCATTACCAAACGATTGGATAAGGAAGGACTTACCGTAGGCCCCATGTCTATATTGCCATCTATTCCGGTAAATCAAAGTCTCATAATATTGATTGGTTTTGGTGTTATTGCTGGGGGACTACTGCTTTTAGCTAGCTTTAAGTCAGGCAAGTGGATACCCTGGATAGGCCTATTGGCTGTGCTTTTCTGGGTTACCCTTACTTATCTTGATTCGGGTATGGCTAGAAAACTAATGGCCCTGGCAGCGGTGATCGTTTTCCCAACCCTGTCACTGATTAAGAATGTTCGCCCCGAGGGGCATACCCCTGCGGCTGCAGTAGCTGCTTTTCTGCGTATTTCCTTGTTCTCTTTATTGGGGGCCCTGTTTATGGTGGGACTGTTGGCTGGGGCTGGATTTATGCTGAAACTGGATCAGTTTATCGGAGTCAAGCTGGCCCATGTGGTACCGCTGCTGATGGTGCTGCTGTTTTTCTCCCTGTCAGTTACCCAGGGCAGGGGTTTGCCCGAGAAGATCAAAAACATGCTCAATCATCCCCTCCAATTAGGGATTGCCTTGGCCGCGGGGGTTATGGCAGTTGCTGTGATCATCTATGTGGCTAGGACGGGCAACGAGGGTATGGCGGTCAGTGGTTTGGAATTAAAATTCCGCAGTCTCTTGGATTATCTTTTGGGAGTACGCCCCAGAACGAAAGAATTTTTACTGGGGCACCCAGCTCTGCTGCTGGTTTTATTGTTTGGCTACCGTAATAATTGGTTTCTGCCCCTGCTGTTACTGGGTACCATCGGGCAGGCATCTTTGGTCAATACCTTTGCCCATATTCACACGCCTCTTATGGTATCCCTGCTGCGGGCCTTCCATGGTATCTGGCTGGGAATTATCCTTGGGCTGGTGGTGTTCCTTTTGATGAAACGGATAGTTCGCTATGGGAGAGGGTATTGGCATGGCTAAAGTTGTGATCTCCGGTTACTACGGCTTTGACAACCTGGGGGATGAGGCAGTGCTTTTCAGCATCCTAAAAACCCTGCGGGAGCTGCGCCTGGGCTTAAGAATTGAGGTATTGTCCAATAAACCGGGTCAAACCGAAGACATTTACAAGGTTTCTGCCAGCGATCGCTGGCAGCTTCGGGAGGTTTATGGTGCCCTTAAGGATGCCGATATGCTAATCAGCGGCGGGGGTAGCCTTTTACAAGACGTGACAGGCTTGAAAAGCCTAATCTATTACCTGGGAGTGATCTGGCTGGCCCAGCGCATGGGAAAACCCGTTTTCTTTTACGCTCAGGGCATTGGCCCGGTCAATACACCCTTTGGCAGGTTTCTTATGCGCTTCGTTGTTAATAGCGTCAATTTCATTACGGTGCGGGATGAATCCTCTCGAGAGGATCTGGCAGGCATGAAAATTAACCGCCCCCGGATCGAAGTCACCGCAGACCCGGTTCTTGGTTTAGAGGAAAAGTATGTAGACAAAAAAATTGGTCAGGAAATCTTGGGGCAAACTGGCCTTGATTTATCCATTGAAAAAAGAATGGTGGGTATTTCGGTTCGGCAATGGCAGGAATTGGTGGACTATAAAAAAGTGGTGGCAGAGCTGGGTGATAAGCTCTCTCGGCTGGGTTACCAGGTGGTTTTTTTACCCATGCATTACCCGGATGATTTGAAAACCTCCCAGGAAACTGCGGCTTTGATGGAACAACCGGCAGTTGTTTTGGAAGGTCATTATTCTGTGGTAGAAATGGCTAGTCTAATTGCCAATATGGATTTATTGGTTGGCATGAGATTGCATGCCTTGATTCTAGCTGCTGTGATGCATGTGCCGCCGGTGGCCATTTCCTATGACCCTAAAATTGATCGGTTTATGGGCCTGCTGGGCAGAACCGCTGCCACACCCGTGGATAAACCAGAATTTGCAGATCTTTGGGCTGCTGTGGACGAAGTTATCTCGGAACCCTGGTTGGTGCGGGAAGAACTGATCCAGGAGATAGAACCACTGCGTCAAAGGGCCCAGGCCAGTGCTTCGCTGGCGATCCAGGTTTTAGAAAAATCCTTAAAGAAAGATGAACTGGCAGCAAAATATCTCTAGGTTTTACAACGGAGGTTTATTGATGAATAGAAAACTTATTTTCATGGTACTGTGCCTGGGGATCCTCTGGGCCATGCCAGCCTGGGCCGCGGATAAGTTGGCTCCAGGCGTAAAATACTGGACTTTTGAAAAGACCAATTGGGAGGGCCAGCCCATTCAAGGCTATGTCCTGGAAGTGGATCCCGGTGTTAAGAATACGGAAATTCGTCCTGTCATGGGCAACGAAATCATTGGTCAAAAGGAAGTTCTCAGCAAAATGGCCCAGCGCACCGGAGCCATTGCGGCGGTGAACGGCGGTTTTTTTGATGTGGCCACTGGGGTGCCCACGGGGAATCTATTTATTGACGGCAAGCCAGAGTACATATCGGATATTTTACGGGCCTCCTTTGGCCTTAACCGTGGTGGTGCTGTTAAGATAGGTTATCTTAATCCTAAAATGCAGGTGGAGCTAGCAGGTCTTGGTCAGTTGGATGTAAAGGGGATCAATGTGCCTGCTGTTAGCGACGGTCTGGTTTTATATAGCAGCAGCTGGGGCAAGGAAATCTATGCAGCAGGGACAGCACTGGTATTGGAACCTGTCCAGGGTGGCTTGAAGGCCTACCCAGCAGCAGGTAGTGTGAAGGCTCCCCCTGGGGGCTATGTGTTGGCTGGTTGGGGAAATTTGGGCAGTCAATTGGCCAATGTCTCTGATGGGGCAAAGGCGAAGGTTATTACAGAAATGCCTGTGGACTGGAAAAGCTTAACCCATGTCCTGTCAGCCGGCCCGCTGCTGGTGGAAGGGGGCTTGCCCGTGGAGCAGGCGGTCAATGAAGGTTTATGGGGCAGTCTGCTTAAACCTGCACCGAGGACTGCCTTTGGTGTTAACGCCCAGGGTAAATTTTTACTGGTTATTGTTGACGGCAGGCAGGAAACCAGTGCCGGGGTGACCTTGGAAGAATTAGCCTATCTGATGGTGGATTTAGGGGCTGTACAGGCCGTCGGTCTTGATGGCGGTGGCTCCAGTGAAATGTGGGTGCAGGGAAAGATTGTCAACAACCCCTCGGAAAAGCTGGAACGTCCCTTGGCCAATGGCCTCATGATCATACAACAGATGCCAGTTTATGTTGATTACCAGCGTCTATATTTGGATGTGGCACCGGCCCTGGAAAATGGCAGAACCCTGGTGCCCATGCGTAAGATCTTTGAACGGCTGGGAGCGGCTGTTGATTGGCATGCTGAGACAAAAACAGTTACAGCCACGAAGGGAGACGTAAAATTAGAGCTGACCCTTGGCAAAACAAATGCTGTGGTCAACGGTGAAACCCTTCAATTAGATGTACCGGCCAAGGCTATCGACGGCAGGACCATGGTACCCATGCGTTTTGTGGCAGAGACCCTAGGTGCGAAGGTAGATTATGTGACCAATGATGGACCGGCAGTGCATATTTACAGCCAGGCGGGAGGGATAGCCCATGAATAAAGGAACAGGCTTGATAATAGGGTTGTTTTGTCTTCTATTGAGTACCGCTCCTGCCTTTGCTAATACAGAGACCCCACCGGAAATGCAGCAATTAATAAATCAGCAGGCAGAGCAAACCCTGGCGGAGCAACCACCCAGCTTGGCTTTGGACCATATAGCTGACATTACCTACAATCTAGCCAGGGATGTGCATAAACTAGCCAACGGTAATTTACTAATCTGCCGGGTAGGTGCCTGGATGCCCGGCATTATGGAAGTGGATCAGCAGGGTAAAGTGGTTTGGTCCTACTACGGCATCCAAGCCAACAGTGCCAGGGGCCTAGCCAACGGCAACATTCTTGTGGCAGACTCCGGTGCCCCAGGGGCACCCTATGTTCCGCGAGTTGTGGAATTGACCCGTGATGGCAAGGCGGTTTGGGAATATACCTTATCTTCCCTGGCCCAAGCACCCCGTTATGCCGAAAGATTAAGCAACGGGAACACACTGCTGGTGCTTCCCTTTGAAATTCGGGAAGTGACATCCCAGAAGAAGATTGTTTGGCAGTACGGTTTGGGTAAGCCAGCCAAACCAGACCAAGCCGGGGCCTTGCTAAGACCCGTGCGGGCTCACCGCTTAGGGAACGGCAACACCTTGATCGCGGACCGGGGAACCCACAAGAACGGCAAGGTTCTTGAAGTTACCCCTGACAAAAAGATAGTCTGGCAGCTGCGGGCTGAGGCAAAACCCACTGCCAATGCCGGGGAACAAAAGCTGCCTGTCCTAGTGGAACCCCTGGATGCATTGCGCCTGGCCGATGGTTCCACCCTGGTGACAGACAAGAAGCAGGACCTACTCTTCACAGTGGATGCCCAGGGCCAAATCCAGCAGGCCAAATCCTGGGCCGGTCTCTACAAAACTGCCCCAGTAACGGACCTATGGTCCGCCGAGCCCCTGGTAGAGGGCAATGTGGCCATTGCTGCCACCATGACCAGCGGCAGGAGCAGAACGGCAGAGATTATAGGGGAAACGATGAAGGTTGTGTGGCAGAACGGGCAAGAAAAATAGTTTATCAAGAACGGTTCTGGCAAATGGGCCAGAACCGTTTCCGTTGTTTAAAATACAAATGGTTCCAGAGCTGAAAGTATCTGCTTAAAGGATAATGATCAAGGTTGTTGAAACTGTAATTGTACAACATAAGGAGGGATTTTGGTTTTGAAAAAGAAAGTACTGTTGTTGCTGAGTTTGTTAATGGTAGTAAGTTTAGTTTTCAGCGGCTGTGGCGAATCCAAGGTTAAGGTGGAAGTTAAAACAGCGGAAGAAGCAGCCAAGATGGAAGGCGATCCAGTGCAGAACCTAACCATCAAGGAAAAGGAATGGTTGTCCCGCTTGGATGCTGTACGTGAGGAGATCAGCAAGTCCTACACCGGCTGGGAGCAAGGTACAGTTACCAAGGAAGAATTCATGGAACAATTAAACAAGAGCATGGGTGACGTTAAGAAATTAAGGAAAGATTATGATTTACATACGGAAGTTAATGCCATGCCCAATGAAAATGAAGAGATTTATAATGACAGCTTAGCCTATGGCAAAAAACTCCGGACCAATGTAAATAATTTTATATTCTTAGCCACAGAGGGTATTCTGGATGTAGAAACCAACAAACTCAAGCCACTTAATGACGAACAAATCAAGGATGTCTATAAGAAGCACATGATCGAAGAATATGATGAATATAAAGCAAAACTTCAACCAGCCCTAAAGTAGTAATGTTTTAAAATATACCAGCCCTAGACATAAAGTAACAATCCCCTGACAGCCTAAGCGAGTGAAGGATATCAGGGGATTGTTCTTTATGTCCCAGGGGGCACCATTAGCAGATGATATAGATAGCGGTCTAAGCCCAAGGCTCATGGCCCATTTATTTATCTAGCCTTGCCCCAAACTGGGTTAACTTTTTTTGCATCCATGCAATATCCTCTGGGCTAAATTCCCTAGGGTATTTCTTCGCTGAGAGAGACCGAACAGCAGCAACCCCGGCTGCATCCCCCAGTACAGCTAAATTTGGCAATACCCTTAGCTCCGCCCAGGCAAAGGAAGAGATACTGGAGGCATAGCCGGGAATCAATAGGTTATTTGTTTTTTCCGGCAATAAAGCCTCAAAGGGCAGATACACAGGATTTACCGGTTCGCCGCCGGATGCCTGCCAATCTGGCCGGAGGTGTTTGGTTACCGGCCAGTCGTAAACACCTGAGGCCTTAAGATCCTCTGCCACAAAGGCATTAATGTCCATCATGTAATATCCTAGGCCAACCCGATGCTGATAATTGTCTTGATCCAGGCCGTTACCATAAGTCCCAGCCCCTTGGGCCTCCTTGGTGCTTATAGCAAAGTTAGTATTTTCAGTACCCAGGTTGGGTTTATTCGATATGGGGCTATGCACAGATTCACGGATATACATTACCTGACCAACTACTGGCTGATGGTCTTTATCCAGCACGATCTCAGCGTCACCAAAGCCGTACCACTGCCCAGTGGCAGGATCTTGCACTTTAAACTGACGCAGGACTTGTATAAAATCTGCTTCCTTTAAGAATCCCCGGGCCTTTGACCAGGCTTGGTCTGTGTTAAGGTGTCTAACCGGAGTATCCTTGGGGTAATTTTCTGTTTCCCTATCCCTGGCCTGGGCTTGGGCTTCTACATCGAATACCAGCAGGCAGTTAACCCACCAAACCTCACTGTCTTTGCCGTTCATTGCTGCATTAATGGGTTTAATGGCAAAACCCTGGGAACCATACTTTTCATTAAAGGAGATCACATCTGGGTTATTGCTAAAGGCCTGTTTACCTCCCGCCAACCCCCAACTGCCCTGCTTATCACGTACAAATTCCCAATCCTGTATTCTTGTTGGTTTTGCAGGGGGCTTAACGCCCTTTACTTGAAACATTAAAGTGGCAGCCTGCTGCCGCGTGGCAGTTCCCCTTTCGTCCAGGGGCAGATATTCTTCCGGCCAATCACCTCTACCCACACTTAGCTGATTATCAGAGAGCCTGGTTAATCGCCCATCCACCGAAGCATCGATAAACACTTGGCCGGCAATTTTTTTCTCTTGGTCACCCCAGTCCACTACACCCTGATCATTTCTGGAAATAGGCTTGAGAGTAATTTCCCTTATCTCATCGCCTTTTAATTTTAAATCAAACAGATCATAACCATAGAGTGTCGTTATATTGGGAAATTGACTTAGGTCTTCCTGAATAATTTGAGCCATGCGCTGGTTGTTGTAGAACTGCCCAGCTTTACTATACCACCTGCCAAAGGAGCCCTGAGTGACCAACTGACCCTTCCACAACCGAATATCCGTAAAATTTTGCCCCCCCACGGTACCAATACTCCCTAACTCCTGCACAGGTTCACTTACCACCAGCAAAATTTTCCTATCCGGTGCCGCCGCCGCAGCACTCCGGGCCGCCGCACACCCATCAAATCCACCCCCTAAAATAACAATATCCTGCCGCTGAGGCTGACCATAGCTAAAGAAACCATAGCCCAAAACACCCAACAAAATAATTAATAATCCTACAATACCCTTTCTCACCCAATAACCCCCTGTTTAGTCGTTAGTTATTAGCTATGACTCGAGGGGACGGTTCTCTTGAGTCATTCGTCCGCTATGCCCTTAGACAAAGACTCAAAAGAACCGTCCCCTTGAGTCCGTCCCTCCCAAACGTAAGCGAAAAACTTGCACGTTATGGCAGGAACCACTATAATAATGCCGAAACACTACGTATATACATAAAAATTGGAGGTTTACCATGCTTGATATAAATGCTATCCAACAAATTCTACCACATCGTTACCCATTCCTGTTAGTAGATCGCATTTTGGAAATGGAGGAAGGTAAAAGAATTGTCGGCATTAAGAATGTTACTGCCAACGAAAGTTTTTTCCAAGGCCATTTTCCTGGTTACCCAGTCATGCCTGGGGTACTGATTATTGAGGCCATGGCCCAGGTGGGTGCCGTAGCCATTCTTAGTATGCCTACCTATGCCGGACGGATTGCTTTGTTTGCTGGGATTGACAAGGCCCGTTTCCGCCGTCAGGTGGTTCCTGGAGATACACTAAAAATAGAAGTGGAAGTATTAAAGCTGCGGGGTACCATTGGCAAAAGCATGGCCCGAGCCTATGTTGGTGAAGAACGGGTAGTTGAAGCGGAGCTTATGTTTGCTATTAATCAGAAATAAAAAGAATAACCTAGAAATCCGCATCTATATTCAGATTTATGACCCTGATGCTCGAACTTAAAGGTTTCCTGTAATTATTTAGAAAAGAAAGTTAAATTTGTTCCTGTACAGCTTGTACCGTCTGGGTTAGAATTATAAGGATTTATATAAAATGTTTCATGCAGGTTAACTTGGAGGGATAAACGTTGTTAAATTCATTACCCATGGCTTTTCTGCTTGCCCTGGGGATTGCTTTATTGATTACTCCAGGGGTTCGAAAAGCTGCTTTTAAAATTGGTGCCATTGATAAGCCCGATCCTCGGAAGGTACACGCCAAGATTATGCCCCGTATGGGTGGCTTGGCTGTGTTCATTGCCTTTGCCTTAACCGTGTTGTTAACGCAACAGTTAAATGATCGTTTGATTGGTTTGCTAGTTGGCGGGTTTTTAATTGTTCTGCTAGGTATTTTAGATGATACCAGGGGATTACCGGCCAAGGTTAAATTGCTTGGACAAATTGCCGCCGCCGCCGCTGTGATTCCCTTTGGCATACAGGTGGAGTTTATCACCAACCCACTTAACGGTCAAATGATTCATTTGGGGCTATGGGGTATACCAGTAACCATCTTTTGGATTATCTCAGTCACCAATGCCGTTAATTTAATTGATGGCCTAGATGGCTTAGCCGGAGGCACCTCTTTTATCGCTGCCCTGACACTGGCCGCTGTAACCGCTGTAACCTGGCAACAAGCCAATCTCTCGGGCGGCATAGGGATGCAAGTGGTGGCCTTGGCATTAATTCTGGCAGCCTCCATTCTAGGCTTTTTGCGGTATAATTTCTATCCGGCCAAAATCTTTTTGGGCGATACCGGATCCATGTTTCTTGGGTATGCCCTAAGTACCCTGGCTGTGATGGGTGTGGCCAAAGCTGCCACCGCTATCTCTGTCATTGTACCCATGGTCATTATGGGTCTTCCCCTGCTGGATGTACTGTTTGCCATACTGCGCCGCTATAAAAGTCACCGACCGATTTTTGAACCGGATAAGGAACACCTGCACCACCGCATGATGGCCCTGGGATTGTCTCATAAACAAACTGTTTTAGCCATCTATGCCGTTAACTTACTGTTGGGTATTAGTGCCTTTTTACTGACAGTTATAACCACCAGTCAGGCAGTACTGCTGCTTCTTATCTTGACCGTAGTCATTATAGTTGCAGCCAACAAAATAGGTGTAATCGGCAAAACACCCGTTACCGTATCCCAAAATTTACAACAGCGGTCCTCTAAAATGTAGGGCCGCTGTTTTATTTTAGTTGTTAGCCAGTAGCTTATGGGTAGCAGCAGTAGCAGCTTACCTGAAAAGGACCATGGGCTTTGGGAAGGGTTTACTCTCATGCAAAAAACAAAAACAGAGGGCCGATCAGCCAGCCCTCCGTTTTACTTCCCCTTAGACGCTTTTTTATTCTTACATTCACTTAAATAACGCTCCAACGCCTTTTTCCTGGCATCCAATGCTTTTATATCAACAGCTTTTGCCATACTTATCAATCCCCTTAAAATATTCCTAGCTGGGGCTAATAGCTAACGACTAACAGCCATTTTCCCTAACTAATGATAGTATCTCCCAAAATGTGACATTATAAACCTTGCCTAATCTGGTATAATATGCATAATCGAGTTGGAAGAAACATAAAATAAAATCTGTGTGAATTTGTTATCGGGAGGGGATACCATGAGTCACAAAATTTCCTTTGGGACAGACGGTTGGCGGGGTATTATTGCCAAGGACTTTACCTTTGATAACGTCAAGTTGGTGGCCCGGGCTGTGGCTGCTTATATAAATGAAGAGGGTATTGGGAAAAGAGGCATCGTCATTGGGCGGGATAATCGATTCCTGGCCGAGGAATTTGCCGAAACAGTGGCCCAGGAGTTTAATCAGCAGGGCATTCCTGTGTATATGTGCTGTGGGGCTACCCCCACGCCGGTGACCGCCTATGCGGTAAAGCTTCACCAGGCTGCAGGGGCTGTCATGCTGACAGCCAGTCACAACCCGCCACCTTACAATGGGTTTAAATTTATTCCAGAAACTGCCGGCCCTGCCCTGCCCCAGATAACTAAAAAAATTGAGGAAAACATAGCCAAGCTGCAGGCCGGGGAGCCCTGTGATATCTACGGTTTAATTCCGCCAGAGGGACGCTATGGCAACTTGGTGGGGGAAGAAATATATGCCGCTTGCAGTTGCACCATGGAAAAGCCCTTTGATCAATATGTAGAACATATTGCCAAAATCATTGACCTTGAGACCATTGGCAAAGCGGGTTTAAAGATAATAATTGACCCGATGTACGGGGCTGGCATTGGGTATTTGGAACATATTTTAGGCAATGCCGGTGCCGAGGTAGAGGTATTCCACAACCAACGGGATCCCCTCTTTGGCGGCACCTTACCAGAACCTACGGGTAAATCCCTGGAGGAATTAAAACAGCGGGTGATCACTGGCAAAGCCAACCTGGGCTTGGCACTGGATGGGGATGCGGACCGTTTTGGCATCATTGATGCCAACGGGGAATATATTACCCCCAACCAATTCCTGCCTCTGCTCTATTATCATCTGCTCGCCGTTAAGGGGTGGCGTGGACCAGTGGCCAGAACCGTTGCCACGACCCATTTGTTGGATCGCATAGCCAACAAGTATAGCCAACAGGTTCATGAATCTCCGGTGGGCTTTAAGTACATTGGGCAAAACCTTTTAGAGAAGGAATGCATCCTTGGCGGAGAGGAAAGCGGCGGATTGTCCATCAAGGGTCATATACCAGAGAAGGACGGCATCTTGGCAGGTCTATTGGCCGCAGAGATGGTGGCCCACCATGGCAAGGGTCTAACAGAACTGTTGTCACAAATTTACGAAGAATTCGGCAGGCTTTATAGTGAGCGGCTGGATATTCATACCACACCGGAACTCAAGGAAACCATCTTAGAACAATTAAAGGAATTTTGCCCCACCGAACTGGATGGGCAAAAAATTGTCGCTAAAATAGCATTGGACGGGGTAAAGTTGGTGCTCGCCGATGGTGCCTGGGTCCTAATCCGTCCCTCTGGCACAGAACCACTATTTCGGATTTATACAGAGGCAAATAGCCTGGAACAGAAGGAAAAGCTGCAACAAGAGGTTAAATCTTTGTTAAAATTGAGTTAGTCTTATTTGGCTAAATGAAAAAACCTAACAAAGCGGCTTTAAGTATAGAAAAAAATAAAGGAATTTGTTAGGGTGCTGTCGAAAATCTTTCGATGGTACCTTTTTTTGTGCTTTTTTGGTGAGGTGATAAATTGTATTTCATTCTAAACCAGGGCAAACACCGGACTTTGATTCGTTTTATTATTTTCTTAATCATACTCCTAATGCTGCCCTGGCCAGTCTGGGCCGAGGCAGCGGGCACCTATCACCTGGAAAACAACCTGGCCGCGGGTGTTATGGGAGTGCCAGCTCTCTGGGCACTGCAGGGTAGGAATAGCACGGGACTTACGGGCAAAGGACAGGTAGTTGCCGTGGCAGATTCCGGGTTGGATGCGGGAAAACAGGAAACCCTGCACCAGGATATCAAAGAGCGTTTGGTGGGGGTCAAGGATTTCAGTGGTGATGGCTGGCGGGACCCCAACGGGCATGGCACCCATGTTGCTGGCAGTATTGTAGGTTCCGGGGCTAAATCCCAGGGCGCCATCAAGGGTATTGCCCCAGAAGCAGGCTTATATTTTCAAGCCACCTACAATGAAAAGGATAAAACCTTGCGCATTCCGTCGGTTTATGAACTTCTATTAGATGCCTATAAGGCACCGGGACAACCAAGGATTCATGTCAATAGCTGGGGGGCTAGCTTCAGCGACGGTGTTTATGATTGGGATACCTACAGTCTAGATAAATTTGTTTGGGAGCATCCAGACATGGTGGTTCTCAAATCTGCAGGAAATGGCAATAACACTAGTAAACCCTATGTGAGTTCTCCGGGGGCGGCTAAAAATGCGATCACGGTGGGATCCACCGAAGGAATCCGCAATGTGGATACCACGTCGGACAACCCGGACCAAGTAGCAGGCTTTAGCAGTCGGGGCACCCTGGATGGGCGTATTAAACCGGAGGTTTTGGCACCGGGAACCTGGATCTTATCCACCAGGAAAAGCCAATCCGGACCGGAGGACAACTACATCGGTATTTACAACCAAAACTATAGTTATATGAGCGGCACCAGCATGTCCACTGCCCTGACCGCTGGTTCTTTAGCCCTGCTGCGGCAATACCTCGTACAGCAGGGGCAAGCTCCCAGTGCCGCCAGGATCAAGGCACTGCTGATCTTCGGTACGCGTTGGCTGCAGGGAGTAGCGGCAAATGATCAAGGTTTTGGCAGGGTGAATATCGAGCGGACGTTGATTGCCCTGGAAAAGGCTGATCTTAAAAATCTGGAGGGACAAGGTCTAAGTACCGGCGAAAAAGCAACCCATACCTTTACCGGCAATGGTAAACCAATGAAAGCAGTATTAGTCTATACCGATTACCCCAAAACCCCAGGGTTAGGTAAGGATCTAGTCAATGACCTAGACTTAAAGATTACTGGACCGGACGGCAAGGAAATATACTGGGGCAACGGCTATATCAATGGTGATCGATTAAATAATACCGAAGAGGTTATTATTGACCAAACCCAAAAGGGTGCGATCTATACACTGGAAGTCACAGCACAAGATGTTTCTAAAGGTCCACAACCCTTTGCCTTGGTATACGGCACCTTGCCCTCCCAGGGCACCTTAAAAGAAGTTAAAGACAAGCAGTTAAGCTTTACCGATGGCGAAAGCATAACCGTAAGTTCCCAAACCAGTATAAGATTGGTGAGCAGTGATGAACAAAAAAATGTCAAACCCGAGGAAATCCCACCGGGGGCGGAATGCTACTTAACCTATAATGGAGAAGGTCAGGTTAGCCATATCGATGCGGTCTATGCCACTCTGACCAGTAAAGTTCAGTCCAAAGAAGGAAATAATCAACTGGTTATCCTTGACGGTACCCGTTGGAATCTCTACGACGAAGCTAAAATCTATGTGGGGGAACATGAAATTCAATGGGCAGAACTACCCCTGGAGGCCGAGGTCCAGCTGACCATCAATCCAATCAATGGTAAAATATGGCGGATTGACATAAAGGAATTGCCCAAGGATTCACCTTATTTGGCAGCACCTCTTTCGGATCAAGAAGTCAAAACTGCCATACTGATATCCAAAAATACCGGCAAGGTGACCCTAACGGCACCTATTGGTGATGGTGTCAAGGACAAGCCACTGATTCTGGCCTTTGGAGCTGGGCTGGCCGCAGACCTTGTTGAAAATGGCCGACCGGTGGAAATGAAATTTCCTGGTCTGACGGTGGAAATACCCTTTACAGAATTTAAAAGGTTGATCAATGATCAAAGAGGAGCCCAATTGCAGATCAAAGTATCCTTGTGGTCTGTGGGAGAACAGTCCCTGCCTGCCCAGGATGCCCATATGTATTTAAGGGCGGTGGGGAAACTAGTGGATATTCGTACAACCATTGTGTGGCCCGATGGTAACCAACTAACCATCAGTAATTCCATAAACCCGATTAAGATAACCATTACGTCACCCATTGGCTCCACCGCTGGTCTGGATATCAACAAGCTGGGATCGTACCGATTTAATGAAATGCTGCGTTATTGGGAATTTATCAGTACCGACTACAATCCGGATACAGGACAGGCAGTTTTTAGTACCAACCGCTTAGGGTCCTTTGCCATCCTAGAAGCCAGCCGAGTTTTTAACGACATAGCGAAGCATTGGGCCAGAAACGATATCGAAATTATGGCCGCCCGCCATGTGGTACGGGGTTTAACCCCCGACACCTTTGGACCCAATGAAACTGTGACCAGAGGTCAATTTACCGTCATGTTGGTGCGGGCCTTAGGTTTGACGGAAAGTGCCGGGGGAGTTAAGTTTAAAGACATTCCACTTAACTACTGGTGTGCCGATGCAGTGGGGGCCGCTGTGCAGATGGGCCTCGTGGCAGGCTACAGTACTGAGCGATTCGGTCCCAACGACCCCATCACCAGAGAGCAAATGGCGGCCATGCTGGTAAGGGCCATGCGTTTTAACAACAATAAGCCCTTACCCAGCGGAGATACTTTTTTAGCACAGTTTACAGATGTCACCTCCGTCTCCCCCTGGGCTAAAAATTCTGTCTCCATCATTGTTCAAGAGGGCCTTATGCGGGGACAGGATGGCAGTAAATTCGCCCCCAAAGCCCTTACTACCAGAGCCGAAGCCGCCACGGTTATGGTGCGGTTGATCAATTATAAAGCAAATAATAAATAGCCATCAGCCATCGGCCGTCAGCTTTTTTGGCTTAGGGTATCCCTGGGGGGCGGTCAGGGGCCATGGCACCACAAACAATGTTTCATCCTGAGTGATAGCGAAGGATCTTGAACAGGGGAGTGTCGCAATACTACTTTTCGGTAGCGAGCGACACCTCTTTTTTATTCCCCTGTTTGTCGAAGACTGCAGGATATGGGGAGGGGAAGTAGAATATACTACTCTTGTTGTATTTATGACGCGGGAGGTTTTGTATTTTGTCCACTGGAAAGATGATTGCCCGGGCCACCCTGGTGGTGGCGGTCATAAACCTACTCTCACGGATTTTAGGATTTGTGCGGGAGCAGGTCATAGCTTATATGTTTGGTGCCACCAATGTTACCGATGCCTACGTGGTGGCTTACAATATTCCCAATGCGGTTTTCGCCATTGTCATTGGAGCATTGGCCACCGTTGTGGTACCGGTATTTAGCGAATATGTTGCCAAAGGTCAAAGGGAAGAGGCTTGGCGACTCTTTAACACAGTAATTACCATGGTCATAATTATCTTCACCATCGTTACCGTTGGCGGCATCTTTGCGGCCCCCCTATTGGTTAAATTGACCGCCCCTGGCCTAAGCGCAGAAACCGCCAGTTTAGCCAGCCGCCTAACGGTAATTATGTTGCCGATTCTGGTATTTTATGGCCTATCCACCGTCTTCCAAGGGCTGCTCAATGCCAATCAGGTTTTTGGCATCCCTGCCCTTAGTGTTAGCGTGACCAACTTGACCATTATCATTTCTGCCCTGACCCTGGGTGGTATTTATGGTATTGATGGCTTGGCCGCCGGAACGGTCTTGGGTTTTGTGCTGGCGGCATTGATGCAGGTGCCCAAGCTGAAAAAAGTTGGTTTTACGTTCCGCTTTACCTTGGATCGTCATCATCCCGGCGTCAAGAAGGTTCTCTATCTGGTTATGCCGGTGGCCATCGGAACCTCACTCAATCAGATTTACCTGATCATTGACCGGGTCTTGGCCTCAGGCCTGGCAGAAGGCAGTATTTCAGCCTTAAACTACGCCAACCGCATTATTCTAATGCCCATTACCTTTTTTGTCCTGGCCATTGGTACCGCCTTTTATCCAACCATTACCACCTTGGCAGCCCAGGGTAAACAGCAGGAACTGGCGGAAACCGTGCTGCGGGCCATTCGCATGGTAATCCTCTTTGCCTTACCTGCCGGTGTGGGCCTGATGGTACTGGCCACCCCGGTAATTAAACTGCTCTTTGAACACGGTCAATTTGGCCCCAGGGCCACCGAAATGACAGCCATGGCCCTGTTTTTCTATGGCATCGGGCTGGTTGGACAGGCAGCCAACATTATCTTAACCAGGGCCTTTTACGCCCAGCAGGATACAAGAACACCGGTTAAATTAATGGCTGTCACCGTGGCAATAAACCTGGCCTTTAGTCTCTTGCTGATTGGTCCCTTGAAGCACGGCGGTTTGGCCCTGGCCAATTCCATTGCTTCCCTAATTAACACCGTGATGTTGACTTGGTTTCTTAATAAAAGGATTCCCGGCCTGTGGAATGCCAGTGCCCTAACTTTTCTCTGGCAAACTGCCTTAGCCACCACGGCCATGGCGGCTGTGGCTTGGGGTGTAAATGCCACCGGGGCTGGTGTCTTTGCTGCCTATGGCACATTGGGTTTGGCGGTTCAAGTGGGAGCCAGCATTGCGGCGGCCCTACTGGTCTTTGTATTGGCGGTTTTCCTATTGCGTATGGATGAGGCCAAGATGATCACCCGCTATGCGGGAAAATTTCTTAGCAAATTACGCACCTCCCGGGATTAAGTTGACGCACCAATGCATCTGTTAGCGCATAGCATAGGGCTAGGAGGTGCTAGCTATGATTAAAGCAACCCAGCTATCTGCTAAAGATATTGTTAACTTAAACGATGGAGCTAAACTGGGTCCGGTGAAGGACCTGCATATAGACCCGGAAACAGGCAGTGTAGTGGCCATTGTGCTGGAGGCTCCCCGACGCTATTTTGGTCTGGTAAGGTCTGGGCGGGATATGGTAATTCCCTGGAACCAAGTTAAAAAATTTGGTGTTGACACGGTGCTGGTGGAGTTACAGCCCATGGATAGTTCTCATACCGAAAATGGCGGCAATGGGCTTTAGGTTTTAAACCATCACCTATGTCATTTTGCGTTATCTCTTAGGATAACACTAAGTTTAATAGATTTTATTTGACACAATGTGTCTGCTTTGCTAAAATTAATCTGGCAATTTTGCTAATGTTCGTGCTCATCAAGAGAGGTGGAGGGACTGGCCCGATGAAACCCGGCAACCTCACGTAAGGTGCCAAGTCCTGCGGGAAGTTTATTCCTGACAGATGAGGTGATTGAGGAAGGCTGGGAAAATATAACCTCTCCGTTCCGGAGGGGTTTGTTTATTTTTGATGGGAGCGGGAAAAGTTATAGAGGGAGGTATTCCATTGAGCAGAAAACTTTTTACTTCTGAATCCGTAACTGAAGGCCATCCAGATAAAGTGGCCGACCAAATTTCGGATGCTATCTT
Source organism: Desulfotomaculum sp. (assembly GCF_982386235.1). Lineage (NCBI taxonomy): Bacteria > Bacillati > Bacillota > Clostridia > Eubacteriales > Desulfotomaculaceae > Desulfotomaculum > Desulfotomaculum sp. Next base: position 25,170 of record NZ_CEVWQM010000026.1, read on the forward strand.
AGACTCTATTCTGGCCAGAGATCCGCTGGCCCGGGTAGCCTGTGAAACCTTTGTCACTACCGGACTCGTACTGGTGGGAGGAGAAATATCCTGCCAGTGCTATGTAGATATCCCCAAAGTTGTGCGGGAGACGGTCTTAGAAATTGGCTATACCCGTGCTAAATACGGTTTTGATGGGGACACCTGTGCAGTGCTAACGGCTATCGATGAACAATCCCCGGATATTGCCATGGGTGTAGACAAGGCCCTGGAAGCTAAAACAGGTGAAATAAGCGAGGCAGAAATTGAGGCCATTGGTGCCGGTGACCAAGGCATGATGTTTGGTTATGCCACCGATGAAACACCAGAATTAATGCCCCTGCCCATCTCCCTGGCCCATACCATAGCCCGTCGTTTGGCAGAGGTTCGTAAGTCTGGTCTGCTGGACTATTTACGTCCCGATGGTAAAACCCAGGTTACAGTGGAATACGAAGACGACAAACCTGCCCGGATTGACACAATAGTCATTTCCACCCAACACCATCCAGAAGTTAAACTGGAAACCATTCGGCAGGATATGATAGAAAAAGTAGCCCTACCTGTACTGCCGGCCGAATTAGTTGATGAGAAAACTCGTTTCTTGATCAACCCCACCGGCCGCTTCGTCATCGGCGGACCCCACGGCGACGCCGGTCTCACCGGGCGTAAAATTATTGTGGATACCTACGGCGGCCGGGCCCGTCACGGCGGCGGCGCCTTCTCCGGCAAAGATCCCACCAAGGTGGACCGCTCCGCAGCCTATGCTGCCCGTTACGTGGCCAAAAACGTAGTGGCCGCTGGTCTTGCTAAGAGATGCGAAGTACAACTGGCCTACGCCATCGGCGTAGCCCGCCCAGTTTCCGTGAGGGTGCAAACCTTTGGTACCGGTGCAGTCAGCGACGAGGTTATTAGCGACCTAATCAACAAAAACTTCGACCTGCGTCCCGCTGGCATCATCAAGTCCCTGGACCTGCGTCGCCCCATTTACAAACAAACCGCCGCCTACGGCCACTTCGGCCGTCCGGATCTCGACCTCCCCTGGGAGCGGACCGATAAGGCTGAGATTTTACGGGCAGAAGCAGGGGTCAAACCCCAGTAAGACCCCGGTAAAAAATGTCGAAAAAGCACTTCATCTCTTTGGATGAGGTGCTTTTCTTTTTTTGAGGGGGTCAGACCCCCAGACCACCTCAAAGATCGAATCCCCACAAAGCACGTCAAAAAAGCACTTCCCACAGGATGAAGTGCTTTTTTGATTAATAGGCCAGTCTTCGTAATTATTTCTTGTATTTTTCTTTCATTTCTTGCACCAACAACTTATCGTCAGTCGCTGGAACTTTATCAAGTTGATAGGAACTCTTGATTAAATTAAGAGTGTTGCTCAAAGAGAGTAGCCATTCTTCAATGACCTCGTTAGAATAACCTTCGGCTTTAATGGTTTGGATTAACTTAATCAGTTTATGATTATTCCTGTCTGACACAAAGGACTGCATGTCCTCTGGTAAGGTGGGGAAAGTTGAACTAACGGAAATATCGCTTCTGTAGTCATTGCTAAGCCCCAGCAAATAATCAATACTGCAACCAAAAAATTGAGCTAGTTTTTTTAAAGTATCCGGGTCAGGCTGACGCTTTTCTGTCTCATATAGAGCAATGGCAGACTTGCCAACATTTAAGGCTTCGGCCAAGGCCTGCTGGGTAAGATTTTGACTTTCTCTTAATTGCCTCATTCTTTTTCTGAAAATCCCCACACAATACACCTCGAATAAATTATAATCGGGGGTTTTTCTAATTCAATCTGTTGTTTCATAATGAAATCAAAATACTTGACAATGTTTCACATTGAAAATATGATTAGGTATTATTTACAATATTTGGAGGGAACTTTGAGTATGATTATGAATGGTAATGTTAAATTTAACTTAACGAGAATCATGGAAGATAAGATGCAGTATAAAGACTTAATAAAGCATAACAAAAATTTAGAAAGAATAAAGTTAACAGGGGAGCTAACGGCGGGAATTGCCCATGAAATTCGCAATCCGATGACTACCGTTCGGGGGCTGCTGCAATTGCTTATGAAAAAAAAGGAACATTCCAATTTAGAGAGGGATTTTGACATAATGATTAAAGAACTGGATAGAGTAAATTTTATTATTACTGAAGCACTTTTATTGGACCCAACAATTGTAGGGGATTTGAGATTGCATAACTTAAATGTTATCCTACAAGACTTATCGCCGCAAATTATAGCTAAAGCCCGTAGTTTTAACATAAATGTGATCTTTGAATTGGACGTTATTCCAAACCTGGTTTTAAATAAGCAAGAAATTACTAAGCTGATTATGAATCTATCCCAAAATGGTTTGGAAGCTATGCCAACTGGTGGAGTGTTAACTATAAAAACATTTAAGCAGAATGCAGAAATTATTTTAGCCATACAAGATCAGGGGGAGTTCATTAAGCCGGAGGTACTTGAAAAGATGGGAACACCCTTCTTTAGTACCAAAGATCAGGGCACCGGATTGGGTTTGGCTGTCTGCTACAGTATTGCTGACAGACATAATGCCTATATTCAAGTAGAAACTGGCCCCGCAGGAACCAACGTCCTTATCCATTTTCCCATAAGGGGCTAACTAGGTAAGGAATGCCAAAAAACACTCTTGCTATAGAACGAGAGTGTTTTTTGGCATTTTTTGACAAATAGTTTTATTTTTGGCCATAGCATTAATTTGATTTTGTGCCGTATGTCGTAATTATGGAGGATAATGTCGAAAAACAAATATTACAAAAAGCAGGAATAAAAACAAAAGTGTTAGAATATTTCCTCACTTTATTTGTTTTAAGACCTTTGTCATAGGCCATAGAATAAAGGTTACGTTGGGAGGTGTTATATGCCTAGAATTAATAAGGTTCTGCAGATATATAGACGACCTAAAAAACTGAATAGAAGCAGTGAGTAACCGTGAGCGAGGGAGAAATTGTGAAAAATATTACGAGGATGTCGATTTTAAGCGGATTATTGGTTTCTTTGATCTTCATTGGTAGTTTAACAGCTTTCGCAAGTACTTCGGGGAATAACTCTCTATTTTCAGATGTAAGCCCTGACTATAATAACACATTGTATATCAACTACCTAGCCAACCAGGGATTAATCAAAGGTTTTCCCGATGGAACCTTTCGGCCCAATGCTGGTTTAACCCGTGCGGAAGCTGCCGCATTAATGGTGCGGTCTGTTAAAGTTAATGCCGTGGCCGCGGCACCGCAGTTTGTGGATGTAAACGCCAATCACTGGGCAGCGGCCAGTATTGAAGCTGCAGCAGCAGCAGGTCTAATTAGCGGTTATCCGGATAATACCTTTCGCCCCAATGCATTTCTTACCAGGGCCGAAGGTGTAACCCTGTTTTTACGGCTATCAAAACAGCCAGATCCCCAGGTAGCACTACCTGTCCTGGAAGATCTGGGGCCTAATCACTGGGCAGCCCGTCCCGTAGCCGTAGGATTAGCGGCTGGCATGGTAGGACTGTCTGCGGACAAAAAACAGTTTCTGCCTGATGCACCGCTCACCCGAGGTGATTTGGCTCGGGTACTGGGAGTTTTATTGACCCAGGACCCAAACCTGTATCGTACAGATTTGAAAGGTAAGTTAACGGTGCTGAAGGGAACTGTTACGGTAATTAATGGCAGTGGCAAAGCAACTGAGATAACAGGCTCAACCTCCATAGGATCAGGAGAAATGGTTAAAATTCCAGCGGGCAGTGATGCAGAAATCACATTTCCTGATGGCACCGGCTTACGTCTGATGGAAAATAGTGAGTTAGATTTAAAAGAAGCCAGGGGGCGTGTCTACGTTACACGCACTGGTACCCAGGGTGTTGCCGTAGATTGGTTGGCTTTGGATCTTAAACAGGGAAATATCTTTGGGGCCCTAGCCACCCGGGAGGATACCCAGATAGAGCAAAGCAACCAAGTCATTACCACTGGTTTAGCCAATTACCCAAGGGTAGCCAGTGCAAATGAAGAGGATTTAAAGAAAAGACTAGCCAGTTTAGTAGCAAAGGCCCAAGAAAGTGCCGTGTCCGGGACAGAAACAAACAACCAAAATTTACCCTGGTACCAGCAGGCCCAGGCCAAAAAGGTCCGTGTTCAGGTGGACATGCCCTGGTCAGTATGCGCCATTCGGGGTACCTTCTGGGAGAACTTGGTGTCTAGGGATGGACGTTCTAGGACTAATCTGTTAGAAGGGGAAGGGCAAGTAACAGCAGCCGGTCAAACCGTAAACCTGTTCCCAGGCCAAAGCACCGAAGTAGCTAACGCTGCACAACCGCCTGCTCCACCGGCACCTATGACCCAAGCAGAAACCAGACAATGGGTTAACCTAGCTCAGTGGGTTGTGGAAAGGGCCAAGGCAATTGATGCCAACAGAGAACAGAATGCCCCACCTCCACCACCAGCTACTCCAACACTACAGCCGGCACAACCACCAGTGCAGCCTCAACAACCTGTTCCGTCACCAACTCAGCCACAAAGTACCCTAAACAAAGTGGTGGAAGCACTAACGAAGGCGAACCAGGGGAAAGTACCAGACAGTATTAAGGATACTGTTACACCCACCAAGCCTAGCCAGCCAACACCTCCTAGTACAGGCGGCGGGGGAGGAATCACCACATATTCAATCACTGGCATCAAAACACCTGACGACAAAGTTGTGGCCTATGGTACTCCTATTGCCAATATTGGACTACCCACCCAGGTGGAAGCTAGTTTAAGTAACAGCACTACACGTAGCCTGGGTGTAACCTGGAATCAGGGTGCTTATAAAAGTGATGTTAGTGGAACTTATGTTTTTGAAGGAATGTTAAGCTTACCAACAGGAGTTACCAACCCCAATGGACTTAAGGCCAGTATAAAAGTTATTGTTCTGGAACCAGAAACTATACTCCTTCAGCAAATAAGTTCTATAAGTGATATATCCGTACCACACGGCACATCACTTGCCCATGTGAGTTTGCCAAATCAAGTACGAGTGACCCTAAGTAATGGTTTAACCCAAAGCTTAACTGTAAATTGGAACCAAGGGAATCCTTCCTATGATGGAACGAAAACAGGAACCTATTTATTTACAGGAACCTTAGTCTTACCCAACGGAGTTGTTAACACGAACAATCTTAAGGCAGAGGTCAAGGTAATCGTTTCTGGGAAACAGGCCAGCATTATTTCTATAACACCAACCTCTGGCAAAGCCAATACGCTGGTAACCATTGAGGGCAGCAACTTTGGCATTGAAAAAGGCAAGGTAGTTATTGCCGGAACTAGTGTGGAGGATGGAAATGTAAAAACCTGGGCCGATAATGAGATAACTTTCTACATGCCGGATGTAAAACAGAGTGCAGGACTTGATGTCTGGATTAAACCAGTAGTCAATTTGATCAGTAACAAAACCACCTTCAATTTCCGAGGTTCGGTCCCTGCGCTGCCTTCAGTATATTACGGAACTATCAATGTTATTGGTGTTTCCGGTGTCGCAGGACCGGGAACAGTGGTTGAAGCTAGAGTTGGTGGACAAGCTATGTCCAGTGTCATAACAGATACGGATAACCTTTATGGCAACACAGCCAAACTTGATGTACAGGGTGTTGCTGAGGGAACAATGATTGAGTTCTGGGTTAGGTTACCAAATTATAGTTTTGTGCAAGCGGTAGAAACATGTAACTTTACCAGTGGAGCTGAAAGAGAGATCAATCTAACGATCAATCTTTCATAAAGAGTCGGTATCCGTATTGGGGGTGGGATGTCAATTGGTTAACTGCTTAAATAATTAAGGATATGTCTAATTGTAAGGAGGAAGAGAGATGAGCGGGTTACTCAAACGAGGTGGCAAACCAGCCCTCTGGCTGGTTTTGACACTGTTGTTAATACTGGCATTGGCAATGCCGGCCCAGGCTGATCAGCCTAATATTACCGGTGCCGGAGTGGAAGCAGAAAACCCCACTGTTTGTGTCCAGTCTGACTATATTTTGGAAATTGGCATACGTAACGGTCTTAGTACTGGTGACAGCTTTTATTTAGAAATCAATGACAATCTTTTTGATATAAATGCGATAGACCTAGATTCGCTGGAAATGACTGTGAATGAACAGGTGTATTCCATTGAAGGGTCTATTGAAAACAATACACTGATACTTCCAATTAATCAGGATGTTGATCCTGGTGCCGTAATCTTTATTATAAAGGGATGTACAAACCCTGAATACGCGGGGAGTCAACAGTTTGCAAATAGTATTAGTATTAATCGCGTGGATGGTAGCATAGACTCATACTTTGGACCAGTAGATGTATATATTAATGCACCAGAGTTAATTATTACCCCTTTGCCAAATGAAATTGAATATAACCTTCGCACTAAGCTAACGGTTACACTTACAGACAGTAAAGGGAACCCTTTTGTAACGCCCCGTGACATAGAAATAGATGTGACCACGGATAAACAAGGAGAGTTTTTTGAACGTGCTGTAGATGGCAATGGGGTTGGTTATTGGGATATGTCCAGTATGATCCCCCAGGGTAAATCAAGTATAGAATTATTTTACAAGCCCACAAAAATAGCAACACATAAAATTAATGCAGGATTTTCAGATGATGAAGAGCCCTATAACTGGGGATACGGCAATGCTGAGACAACAATAACAGCCCTGGCGGCAGATGCAGTAAATGTGTTGCTTTCAGACAGCGAAGGTTATCTAAGACAAAGTCTTTTTACAACAGCAGGTAAGGCGGAGAGAATAACTTTAACAGCCTTTGATCAAAATAATAACCCGGTTAAACAGCAAACTGATTTGGTTGTTAAACTGAGGGCGTTTAATAACACTGGTAATTTCTATGAGGTTATTGATAATGCTAAGGGAGAAGATCCCGTTGAAGAAGTGGTAATAAAGGCAGGTAGTGATTCGGTAGATCTGTACTATTGTGATACTCGTAAAACATACGCTCCTAATGACAATGATTGGTACTCTACTACCATTAGCACAGAAATCTCTCCAAACTATTATATTCCTATCTATGTATATGTTGCTCCTGCCGTGGCACAGTCTCTGGATCTCAAGGTCTTTGATCACCAATCTTATACCACCTATAATTGGGATGGGGATAATCCCCGCCTAGACATTGCGAATGGCACGGAACACTGGCGGATTGATTCACTGGGAAATGTTCAGCACAATTTACTTTCAGGAATGATTTTCCCTGTGGAAATTACAGTATTTGATGAGTACGGCAACCAGAAAGAACTTGATTCTTCCTTAACTTTGGATTTAAAGGCAGAAGCTGTCTCAGGGTCAGTTTATGGTAACTTCTATAGTAATAAATACTATAATGACGATGTTGACCCTATCACACAGGTTACAATTGATGAAAACACCAGTATAGTTTCACTCTACTTTGTTGCCAGCGGCAATGGTTCAGCTAAAATTAAGGCTATAGCTCCTAACTTTGGTGAGGCTACCTTTGATATTAATGTGCTAGTTCCCGAAAAGTTACAGATAATATTCCCCTATAAAGAAAACTATATTGAACGCGAAGAACGCAAGCCAATTATAGTGGTGCTTACCGATGCCGAAGGGCACCCAGCCATGGTTGACCATGACATTAATGTCAACCTATCAGGTGGTAAATTCTATGAATGGAAAGAAGATGCCAGTTTTATAGATAGTATTACCATCCCTGCATGGAACCATGGTGTTCAAGTATACCTAGAGGGTCCTGAGGATGACGGGAATTTCACTATCAGTGCAGCAGATGCTGATGGGCAATATGATGCAACCGGCGATGTGACTGTTGAAGTAGCGGATTTTGCATATTTCTCTACGGAACTAGAGCGTGGCTGGAATACCCTTTCCACACCCATTGCCTTGGAAAGTGGTCGCAACACCATGGATCAGGTAGTTGAAGATATCTCCTATATCAGTAGTGCCTTTAAATACAATGAAGTCCAAGCTAGGTGGCAACAAATTTATCGAGACGGTAATGTTTGGCGTGTCAAGCAGGGAACAGAAGCAACTGCAACAGATCCCGAGTTTCTCTTTGAACCCCAGGAGGCCATCTTTATTAAGATGAAGGGTTGGTCGGCTGCTCATTTCTACGCTTCTAAAGCGATTAATCCGCCACCAACTCGTCAGCTAATCACCGGCTGGAACTTAGTTAGTCCGGCTATACCTGCGCACGAAGACTACTATGAATCGGCTTTAAATATGCATTACGGTAAAGGGATAATGCCAACCTATAAGGTCTTGATCAATATCAAGGATAAGTATAGTCAGGTGGTAAGTCCCTCATTAGCCAGTCAATATGCCTGGAACTATGTTCCGCCTAACTCAGGTTTAGCAGGCGACCTAGAGCTCCTTTTAACTGGTCTAATTGGTTCAGATGTAAAGTGCATGGAGGCTGGTCGGGGCTACTGGGTTTACATGAAAGAACCAGGTGAGTTACCAGGATTTAGTTCTACACCGGTTTATAACAACAATAACTATTAGTTAAAGTAAAAACAACTTGTTTTGACAGGAGGAATAATAAATGAAGCATGTGCAAAGGGCAATGTGTCTGATCGCTTTGGTAGCCATGCTTCTCCAGTGCGGGGTACCGGCCCTTGGGGCCAGTTCCCCGCCTCCGTTACCTGCGACTTACTGGGGAAGTATTAAAACCAGCGGAGGGAGTGCAGTTCAGTCCGGTACGGTGGAAGCCTATATTGATGGAGTATTCTGTAGTTCGATTGAAATCACAAATGGCATGTATGGTTCCGACTCAGGAATAAAGTTAGATGTCCCGGGAACTACAAGTAGTAAGGTTGTAAGTTTTAAGGTCAATGGTAAATATGCAGACCAAACAATTAACTGGAAAAGCGGCGATGACAAAAGGGTGGACTTAACAGTAGACTTATCGGATGAAAAACCGCCAGTTGATCCGCCTGCTTTAGCTTTGGAGAATGCCGGCCCACCTGCGGGCAAGATAGGACAGTCTTACAATTATAAATTTAATGCTACTGGTGGGATAAGTCCTTATCGTTTCAATTTAAAGGCAGGTCAATTACCAACAGGATTAACTTTATTTGCGGAGGGTAACCTGAGTGGTATCCCTACCAATGTAGGAACATATACCTTTACCATTGCAGTATCTGACAAGAATAATAAGCAGGCCAACCAAAGTTTTTCCATAACCATTAACGAAACCTCTACCACACCACCAGCCGGTGGTGGAGGCGGCGGTGGGGCATCGCCTAAGAATGAGCCTGCATCGCCAATCAGTGACAATACAATAAAGGATGCCATAAGCCGTGCTGCCCAAACGGGAAAAGTAACGGTTCAGGCTCCTGCCGGAGAAAGTAGTATAGTCTTATCCGCTAGTCAATTTAAAGACATCCAGGCCACCGGGAAACCACTGGAAACAAAGGTCAACAATATAACCATGACCATTGGCCCCAGTGTATTACAGGTTCCAGAACTGCGATCGGAGAATATTACACAGGTGCAGTTGTCAGCAAATGCCGTGGCTGCCAGAGACGCCCAGGAAGCGATTAACCAGGCTAACCGTGGTGGATTATTCCGTATTGCCGGTGAAGTCTTTGAGTTGTCTGCCAGTGCTGTTCTTGAAGATGGCAGTTCAAAGAATATTAAACAATTGAATGGTAAAGTCCAGGTAACCTTGCCTGTGCCGCAAAACGCCAGGAGCTTAGCGGTGGATGGTCGGTTAGCTGTCGGTTACTATAACGAACAGACAAAAACCTGGCAGGATATGGGCGGCAAGTATGATCCAGTTAACGGCACCATTACCTTTGAAACGGACCATTTCAGCAAATATGCTGTGATGGAAGTGAATAAGGTTAAGGCACTAGTTAACACCTCGGCCTTTCGTGATATTGCCAATCACTGGGCCAACGAGAACATTACATTTATGGCAGAAAAGGGTTTTGCCGGTGGGGTAGGCGATGGTAGATTTGCCCCCGAAGCCAACATTACCAGGGCTCAATTTGCTGCCTTTCTGGTCCGCATTCTAGCTATGCCAGAGTTCGATGCAGCTCTGAATTTCACGGATGTCAAGGCCGGGGATTGGTACTATGCACCGCTGGCCACGGCTTATCAGGCAGGTTTGATTAAAGGCTTAACGTCTGATAAAATTGCCCCTAACGAAAATATCACACGGGAACAAATGGCTGTGATGCTTGTGCGGGCTATGGAGTATAAAGGAAAAACTTTCCCAGTAGCAAAGGAATTAACCTTTAGCGATAAAGATACAGTATCCCCTTGGGCGGTGGCAGGAATTTCTCAATCAGCCCAATTAAACCTCATCGGGGGGTTCCCAAATGGTACCTTTATGCCCCAGGCCAATGCCACCAGAGCCCAGGCCATTGTGATGCTTCACAGATTATATAACCAAATGCAATAACCAAAAGAAGGTTTCCGGCCAAGCTGGAAACCTTCTTTTGCACTAAGGGTGACAAGGGGATGGGGTTATTGACACCTTTTGCTTTAAACAGATTACCCCTATAGAGGCTGAACCCTGCGTGGCAACTCCCCCCGTCAGCTTCGCCGCCACCCCCTCGGAGAGGGAGCTTTATAAAATCCCCCAGGGGAGTTGGGCCTGCTTGATGACACGAAGCTTTCATTCTCTGCCAGTGCCGCTTGCGGCATGGGGAACTACCGTGTAAACACCAATGGGAAGCGTGAACCCCTTCACTTCCGCCTGACCCAGGAACTCCAACGACGATCTAAGCTCACAGCTATCGGGCAGTTTTTGCACTGACCTCTCACTAATCACAATCAAAGTAGCAAAATTCTTCGTCAAGCCCTCCACCCGAGAGGCCAGGTTGACATCTTCGCCGATCACCGTATAATCCATGCGCTCGGGACTGCCGACATTGCCCACCAGCACACTGCCGGAGTTAATACCTACCCCCACATTTAATGCAGGGGCGCCCTGGGCAGTCCACTTTTGATTGAGGTTGCCAATGGCTTCTTGAATTTCCACTGAGGCCCGGATGGCTCGCTCAATATGATCCTCATAAAAGACCGGCGCGCCAAAAATCGCCATCAAACCGTCACCCAGGTATTTATCCAGCATACCCCCATGGCGAAAAATAACATGGGTGATGGCTGTGAGGTATTCATTTAAGCGGCTTACCACCTCTTCCGGGGCCTTTCCTTCGCTATAGGCAGTAAAGCCCCGGATGTCACAAAACATAATGGTAAGCTCCTGCCGTTTCCCCCCGAGGGATACTTGATCGGGGCTTTGCATTAACTCATTGACCACATCCGGGGACAGGTAGCGGCTAAACATAGCCTTGGTTTTGCGGCGGGCCATTTCAGCCTGCATAAAGTCTGTGGCGGTGGTTGCGGCGTAGGTTAAAAATATCAAAACAATGGGAGCGGCTAAATTAACCCACCAATGGGCCTGCCATGACAGAAATACAACGGCCACCGCAATAGCCACTAAAAATAATGTACCCAATAGACCCTTCCAGGGTCCGCGGCCGGCCACTAGGAAAGAGGTGGCGAAACCAGCGAGGGCAAGAAAAATAATATTAATAAAGGGTGAAGTTTGCCGGAACCAACTGTTTGTCATAAAACTATTTACAGTGGAAGCATGGATCTCCACTCCCGGTGTTGGCAGGGAACCACTTAACACCATGTTGGTGGTGGTAAAAGGTGTAGGCCATTCATCATGACCCATTGCTGTGGTATCACCGATCAAGACGATTTTATCCTTGAAAAAGGATGCGGCAACTTTCCCCTCCAATACATCCGCGTAGCTAATGGTGGTGAAGGCCCCACGAGGACCCCAGAAATTTACTAGGGCCCGGTTGGCGTTATCAATGGGTATGGTGTTTTTGCCAACCATAAGCTGATTGTTGGCAAGTTTGACATCCTGGGGGTCAATGTCCTGGGCCACCAGGGCCACGGCCATGCCAAAGGACGGAAAGGGTATATCAAAGGTATTGACATCTACCAGGGTTGCCCTGCGGATCACTTGATCTGGGTCAGTGGGTGTATTAGCAAACCCGAGTCCAGCTAATCCGGCAGACATAAAATATGGATGTGGTGTCAAAAGTCTTTGCTCCAGATGACCAAGATCATCCTTGGCATAGGTAAATGAACCGGCCAAAACCACCTTGCCATGACGGGTAATTGACTCTGCAAAGGCCTGGTCTTCGGCAGCCGAACTGGGTGAGTCAAAGACCATATCAAAGCCAACCACCTTGGCCTCCTTTATCTTATCCAGAAGCTTGGCGTGTACCGATCGAGGCCAGGCCAGGGGACCTATTTTATTAATTGAAGCCTCATCAACGGCCACAACAACAACCTGCTCCCCCGGCTGTTGCTGACCCTTTAGCCGAAACCAGGCATCATAAATATTCATTTCCAGTCGACCCATAAAACCCATGGTGACGACAAGTTCAACTAAAATAAATAAGAATAACGGGATGAACAGTTTACGATTAAGATTTTTATAACTGACCTTTTTATCCAAGTCCAAGTTAAACATCCTTTCCAGCCTAAATATATAAAAATTAACAAAATATTCTAGTTCATTGGTTCATTTTCCTTGCTATTTCAGTTAAAATATTAACAATTCTGAAAGTGTATGGGAATGAGGAATAGAAAATGAGTGATCACTCGCTTAAGACGAGACAACAACATTTAGAAGCCCTCTGGGAAATTGCCAAATCACTGCAGGCTTCTTTAAATCTCGAAGAGGTACTGGATCAAGCCCTAACCCAGGCTATGCAGGTAACGAATGCAGAGGCAGGGACCCTATGGCTAAATGATAATCATACCAATGAATACATCGAACCAGTATTAGCTAAGGGACCCAGGGCAGATGGCCTCAAGGGACTCAAATTAAAAATCGGTGAGGGGATGGCTGGTTGGGTAACCGCCCAGGGGAAATCACAAATGATTGCCGATGTCCTTAACGACCCACGCTGGGCCGAGCGTTTTGACCAGTCCACAGGTTTTGTGACCCGTTCCTTGCTTTGTGTACCGCTGCTGACCCAAACATCCAGCATTGGCTGTCTGCAACTGGTCAATAAGCTTGATGGCAAGTTGTTCAACGAAGATGATCTAAGTTTATGCGAAGCCCTAGCCGGGGTTATTGGCATTGCCATTGAAAACAGTCGCCTTTATACAGACCTAAAGACCATGTTTAAAAGTTTCTTGGCAACCCTGGCCTCAGCCATTGATGCCAGAGACCCCTATACCAGGGGCCATTCGGAAAGGGTTAGCCAATACAGCCTGAAGATTGCCAGGGCCATAGGGTTGTCGCCAAAGGAACTGGATACCTTGGAAAGGGCGGCATTTCTGCACGATATCGGCAAAATAGGCATCCGGGATAATATCCTGCTTAAAGAGGCCCCACTGGATAACGAAGAATTTGTGACCATGAAGAAACATACGGATATTGGTCAGGAAATCCTGCAAAGTATTGAGCCAGCCCATCTAGTGAAGGAAATAGCCTTAGGAGCAGCCTGCCACCACGAAAGGTATGATGGAAAGGGCTATCCCCGGGGCATCCGTGGAGAAGACATTCCCCTGTCGGCTAGGATTATGGCCATTGCTGACACCTTTGATGCCATGACCACCGATAGACCCTACCGTAAGGGATTATCCAAAGAAGCGGCATTGCAAGAAATAATCCGTTGTACCGGGAGTCAGTTCGACCCGGTTTTGGCGGCAGTCTTTTTAAGTGAAATGAAGAAGGGATAACGATATGAACCTATTCGAGTGGTTGCTGATCGGTCACCTGGTGGGGGACTATTTATTACAGACCCGGTGGATGGCGGAAAATAAGGCAACAAAAATTTTTCCATTAACCATCCATAGCCTGGTTTATACCGGGGCAGTCTTTGCCTGCTCCCTTCCTGTCGGAGGGATAAAGCCAATCGAAGTGGCCCTGATATTTTTCTCTCACCTGATTTTAGACCAAAGGACTTTCTCTAATTGGTGGATTACAAAAATCAACAAATCGCCAGATATCCTTTGGTTAAAAATAATGAATGATCAAATATTTCACTTGCTGGTGTTGGTTATTATTGCCGGGGTATAACTCCATTAAAAAATGCACCCCCTTAGCTGGTCCAGACATACTCTAGGGACACAGGGGGTGTTTTTATGTGGACAGTTATTGGGTCCATGATTATTTTAGTGCTGGCTTGTTATGGGGTCTATTACCTGGTGCAGGATCTGCTGCGCTTTTTCCGTGCAGAGCCAGGGCCGCCGGTGAGTATGTTGGTGGTTATTCGTGACCGGGCCCAGGATCTGGAGTATCTGATCCGTAGAATGAATAACTGGCGCAAAAAACAGTGGGTGGAATTAGAGCTGGTGGTGGTGGACGATGGTTCCACCGATGATACAAACAAAATATTAAGCAATCTACAGAAAAAATACTCCTATCGCCTGGTATCCCTGCCCCAGGGCCCAAGGGGGGATAAGCCGGATGAGGCCTTGCAAACCGGTCTGCTGCACTGCCATAATGCCCTGGTTTGGTTGGTGGATATGAGGATGCTTCCCCAGGGTTTGCTGGCAGAGAAGGTTTTTCGTGTATTTTTCTGCCAGGGATGGAGGTAAATTACCATTTCTTGTCGAATAAATGCAACAGAAACAAGGTGGTGATGACTATCTCCAGGCAAGGAGTTTTTAGTTTATTATATACATGGACAATCATTTTACTAAGTGCTGTTTGGCTGTGGAAGACCTTTCCACAGCTTAACTTTGACCATATTGGGACACTGGCTGCCCTCATTGTACTGGGAATTTTGGCTGAATGGTTGGCAGTACCCTTTTCCCAAGGCTATCTTTCGGGTACCTATGTCATTGTGTTGGCCACCCAGCTTATTGGCGGCGGTGTTGCTGCGGCTTGGGTTATCGGCCTTATTTTAGTTATCGGGTTGGGCATTGCCAATCGGGGCAATCCCCTGCGCACCACATTATTTAATGCAGCCCAGCATGTTTTGGCAGTGGCTGCCGCCAACCTTGCTATTCAGTTAATGAGCGGAGATTTATTGGCCATTGTACTCTTCACATTGGTATATTTCGGCATAAATCACCTCCTGATTTATCTTTACCTGCTGCCCGGACGTAGGGATCACCCTGGCCTTTTCGGCTGGGATGCCCTGCGCTGGGATAGCTATACCTACGTTCTTACGGTACCCTACGGTGCCTTACTGGCCAAGCTTTATGAAACCTCCGGTATTCTTTGGGCAGTGCTTTTTTTCCTGCCGGCAGTAGCCTTTCAAATCATTCTAAAAAAATATGTTCAGCTGGAATTATCAAACCGTGACCTAACAGCACTTTTCCAGGTGGCTAAAAGGCTGCGGGACAGTAATCACCCGGCGAACTTCTTTGACGAGCTTTTGCAGGAATGTCGATGCGTTGTGGGTTTTAACGCGGCCATCATCCTAGTTTGGTCCCAGGAACGTCAGTTGTTTTTACCCGGGGCGGCCCAGGGGGACCAGCGGGAAGAACTGTGCAACCTTGTTTTTACCCCCTCGGAGGGGTTAATAGGGCAGGTCATGCAAAGTAAAGAGCCCCTTGTGATTGATGAGATCGAGAAAATGAGCAACCCCGAAGAGACCGGCCCATTTCGCTGCTATCGTTCGGTACTGGTAATTCCCCTGTTGGCCCAGGGAGAGGTAACTGGGGTACTGGTGTTGGGGTCGTCACAACCCTATGCTTACGAAGAAAATCATGTACAGTTGCTTAGTATAATAGGCGGGCAGGCCGCAATGGTATTAAAAAGTGATATGTTGGCGGACCATATCCAGCACCTGCTGGCCACCGATCGTCTGACCAACTTCCTGAGTCACCGACAGTTTTATAAGCTGGTGGTGAAGGAGATGGTAAAGGCTGCAGAAGAGGAGGCCGGGGCATCCTTGCTGTTGGTGGATATCGATAATCTGCGTAGTATAAATGCCCGTTATGGTCATGCCGCGGGGGACGGAGTTATTCAGTTGGTGGCCTCTGTGCTGCGGGATGTCACCGGCCCTGCCAATATCCTTGGCCGCTATGGGGGCGGCGAATTAGTGGTTTTGGCACCGGGGCTGGATACACCGGCTGCCCTAAAATTGGCGGAAAAAATTCGGGTAGAGGTGAGGGATGGTCGGTTAGAGCCAGGGGAAGCTAAAGCCCAACTTCCTGTGCGGGTATCCATCGGGGTGGCTACCTTTCCCCAGGATACCAACGACCCGGATCAGCTTTTTCAAGGGGCCGAAAAGGCTGTGGCCCGTGCGAAGGAATTGGGCCGGGACCGCTCCATTGCCTACCGTCAGACTTTAAGAACTAAAATCAAGGCAGATATAACTACGGTAGTATGACGAGGTGGAACACCGACTGGCTAAAAGTCGGTGTTTTTTATTCTTTATATAATCAAAGGTACCCGATTTAATGATCCATTCAATGCCAACTTCTGTCAATTGAATCTTTTTCTTTTTAGCCCAAAGCCAGTAGAATATCGGCAAGCGCTAAAACAAATGGGGCCGGCCCTAAAAAAGGAGAAAAGATTATGCCTGTTCTGAAAGAGCCCTTTGGTTGCAGTATGAAGATGCGTTACCAGCAAGGAGTAAACCACAATGGTGATCCTGTTTTTGTCAATCGGAGCTACTCGAAAATTAAGGTAACTGCTACCGATCAGGATATTTACGATGTGGCGGCAGTTCTCAACAGTCTCCAGAATAGTCCCCTGTTGGCTGTATATCGACAGGACGATTCTGAACTCATCAACCAATAAGGGGGAATAAACCATGAGTAGAACATTGGAACTAATTTTTGTCAGTGCTATCGGTGGTAAAGTAACCCTAAGGGTTGCTGATCCCAAAGATGACTTAACCGAGGCGGAGGTCAAAACCGCCATGGAACAAATCGTGGCCAAAGACATTTTCAGCAGCCCAGGCGGCAGCCTAGTCGGTGTGGCCGGTGCCAGAATTGTTAGTCGCGATGTTAGTGAGATGGATTTAGTCTAACCGAGGTGGGAGGGGCGGTTTACCGCTCCTCCGCTTTTTGCCGTTAGCTTTTTAGCCATCAGCCGGCCAAAACATAAAAACGAAAGAAGCAGGATAACGCTTCGCTAATAACGAAACATTTCAAAAATTACCTAGAGGTGATGGCCATGGTTTCCTTTTGGGAGGCTTTGTTAAATCTAATCTTTCCCGAGCCACCGGGCTGCAAGCTTTGTGGTGCAGCCGGGAGGAAGCCGCTTTGCTCGGCCTGTGAAAGATGGTTAGCCAGTTGGGCCGGCACACCAAAATGCAGTATTTGCGGCAGACCCAGCCCATGGCCCCAAACCACTTGTGTCTCATGTCAACAAAACAGACCACCCTTTGTGCTGGCCAGGGCAGTGGGACCCTACGAGGGCAATTTTAGGGAAGCCATTCACCAATTAAAATATAAAGGCAGAAAAAACCTAACGCCACTGTTAGGGAAGTTCCTATTGACCTTAATCATGAAGGAGCCGGAACTAAAAAAGGTCGATGGGGTATTACCCGTACCACTGTCACCGAAGAGAATGAGGCAGCGGGGCTTTAATCAAGCAGAACTGTTGGCCATAGAAGTGGCCAGAGACTTACAAAAACCCTTATTAAAGAATGCCCTCATAAAACCAGTAGAAACAGTGCCACAAACGGGACTCAACAAACTCCAACGCCAAGAAAACCTGCAAGGTGCCTTTCGAGTCCAAGATCCCTCCCAAATAAAAGGCCAAAACATCCTGCTGGTAGACGATGTCTTCACCACCGGTTCCACCGTATCAGCCGTAGCCGAAACCCTCCAAAGCCAAGGAGCCGGGAAGATCTACGTGGTCACCCTGGCTAATTGACGCATGGGGACGGTTCTTCCAAAACATTTTCCTTACCTAAACTTACAATAATTTTCATACACCACCATATGCGACAGATTACCAAAAATAACCCTACGTCAAATAGTTATGGGAAATATTGTAAACAAAGAAACTTCTACAAATATCATGCCAACAATTTTCAGTGTTTGACAAAAAACAACACCCCTGTTAATCGATTTCCACAGAAAAACCTCTGAAATGATGGGTTATTAACAGGCTTATCCACATTATCCACAGGAAAACAGTTACCAACAGGAAACTTTTCGACATTGTTACAGAATATGGAAAATGCGGCATGGGTTGACAGTCAATTTTCAAAGTAGTATTATATTTGTACGTGAGTCTGTTTTTGGCTCCTGAAAGTATTTTGAAAGCGAGGAATGTAAATGCTCGGCAAAGTAAAATGGTTCAATGCGGAAAAAGGTTATGGCTTCATTGAAAGAGAAGAAGGTGGCGACGTATTCGTTCACTTTTCCGCAATCCAAGAAGAAGGTTTCAAAAGCTTAGCTGAAGGTCAAGAGGTTGAATTCGACATCGTTGAAGGTGCCCGTGGTCCCCAGGCTGCTAACGTTACCAAACGTTAACATAGGATTGAAACTTCTACCCCCGGTATATAGATATCGGGGGTTTTCTAATTTAGAAAATGAATTTTACCCTCCGATGTCAGCATAAGATAGCCTTGGGAAAGGCTATGGCCTATGGCCGGATGGATCATTTTCAGCCGTGGTTTGTGACCGTGGGTCATGGAGGGTTCGTGTAAAAAAATGTTTTAAATCTGCAGGATTTTAAGTGATTTTCGGGAATACTATTAGCAAGGTAGATACTTCCAAACTGCGAAAGGAGTGGTGCTTGTGAAAGTGCAAGTTCGCGGTAAGAACATTCAAGTTACCCCCGCCCTGAGGGAATATGTGGAAAAACGTCTTGGTAAATTGGATCGCTTTTTAGAAAATATGGGGGAAGCCATAGCAACACTGGTGGTGGAAGGGGATTCCCATAAAATTGAGGTTACCATACCAGTAAACGGCATGCTTTTAAGAGGCGAAGAATCAACCGAAGAAATGTATTCCTCCGTGGATTTAGTGGTAGAAAAAATGGAGCGTCAGATTGAACGCTACAAGGGCAAAATCAACCGCCGAAGTGGTCGAAATATGGCCGATGTGGGTGGTCGGGCACCTGTTGTAGAAGAACATTTTGAAGATGAAACACCTGCGATCATCAAAACAAAGCGTTTTGCCATTAAACCCATGGCTCTGGATGAAGCCATCATGCAGATGAACCTGCTGGGTCATGACTTTTTTGTCTTCTCCAATGCTGAGACTGATCAAACCAACGTCATTTATAAAAGAAAAGATGGCAAGTACGGCCTAATCGAGCCGGAATTCTAAGCACACAGTGGCACACCAAGGGGTGTGCCTTCTGTATTTTTAGGGAAAAAGACCTAACATTACCAAGGCCAATTGTTGACAAAGCAGCAGGAAAATCAAGAGATAGAACGAATTTTGGTACTATACTATTGGTTTCTTGCTTTGACCTAATTTGAATGGTAGAATAAATTTGCTATATTTCTCTGCTTACTAGGGAACCTTAGGGTTCCTTTCCTTTAGTAAATAAGGTACAACCTGAAAGGTGGGCAACTGTTGTTAAACTTTATAAAAAATTTGTTCGACGATAACGCCAGAGAGGTAAAAAAACTTCAACGTGTGGTTGATGAGATTAATGGTTTAGAAGAACAAATAGCCAAACTGACTGACGAAGAATTGCGTGGCAAAACGACTGAATTTAAAGATTTACTGGAAAAAGGTAAGACCCTAGATGATATTTTACCCCAAGCCTTTGCGGTATGCCGCGAAGCATCCAAACGGGTGCTGGGCATGAGGCACTATGATGTTCAGCTAATCGGTGGTATGGTCTTGCACCAAGGCCGTATCGCGGAAATGAGAACAGGTGAAGGTAAAACCTTAGTGGCCACTTTGCCAGTTTATCTTAATTCCTTGACAGGTAAAGGTGTTCATGTCATCACCGTTAACGATTACTTGGCCTCCCGTGACAGTGAGTGGATGGGCAAACTGTATCGCTTCCTAGGTTTATCCACAGGCCTGATTGTCCATGGCCTAGACCAGGAACAGCGCCGCCAGGCCTATGGCTCCGATATTACCTACGGCACCAACAACGAATTTGGTTTTGATTATCTGAGAGACAACATGTCCCTGCACCCAGAGCAGTTGGTACAGAGGGAACTGAACTTCTCCATTGTGGACGAAGTGGACAGTATCTTAATCGACGAAGCCCGGACACCCCTGATCATTTCCGGGGTAGCCGACAAACCAACCCAGCTTTACTACACCATGGCTAAAGTGGTGCCCAAGTTGATCAAGGATACCGACTATACCGTAGACGAAAAGGCCCACAATGTGCTGCTGACCGAAGATGGGGTTAACAAGGTAGAAAAGCTGTTGGGTCTGGAAAACCTATACGACGAAGCCAACATGGAAATCAACCACCACCTGAATCAGTCCCTTAAGGCCCATGGCTTAATGCATCGGGATCGGGACTACGTGGTCAGAGATGGCGAAGTGGTCATTGTTGATGAATTTACCGGCCGCCTTATGTTTGGCCGCCGTTACAGCGATGGTTTACATCAGGCCATTGAAGCCAAGGAAGGGGTTAAGATCGAGAAAGAGTCCCAGACCCTGGCCACCATCACCTTCCAGAACTATTTCCGTATGTATAAAAAGCTGGCCGGCATGACCGGTACCGCTTTGACTGAGGAAGAAGAATTCCGTAAAATTTACGGTTTAGATGTGGTGGTTATCCCCACCAACAAACCCACCATTCGTAAGGATCTGGCAGATTTAGTTTATAAAACCGAGACAGCTAAATTCAAGGCTGTGGTGGAGGATGTAGTAAACCGCCATGCCACTGGGCAACCTGTATTGGTGGGAACCATCTCCATTGCCAAGTCCGAGCTGTTAAGCAGCTTGCTAAAAAGAAGAGGTGTACCACACCAGGTATTAAACGCCAAAGTCCACGACAAAGAGGCAGAAATCATTGCCCAGGCAGGACGGTTTAAGGCAGTAACCATTGCCACCAACATGGCCGGCCGTGGTACAGATATTTTGTTGGGTGGCAACCCAGAGATATTTGCCCGTAATGAATGGCGCAAAAAAGAGGGTGTTGGGGATGAAACTGCCCCAGAGTATCAACAGTTACTGGATAAATTCAGAGTCCAGTGTGAAGGCGAGCGGACCAAAGTAGTTGAATCCGGGGGTCTACACATTATTGGTACCGAGCGGCATGAAAGTCGTCGTATCGATAACCAGCTGAGGGGTCGTGCAGGGCGTCAGGGTGATCCCGGTTCCAGCCAGTTTTACATTGCCTTGGAAGATGACCTCATGCGTCTCTTTGGTTCCGACAATATCTCTGGTTTAATGGATCGTTTGGGCATGGAAGAAGATGTACCCATTGAAAATGGCCTTATCACCAAGTCCATTGAAACTGCCCAAAAGCGGGTGGAAAACCGCAACTTTAGCATTCGGAAGCACGTATTGGATTATGATGATGTAATGAACCAGCAGCGGGAAGTTATTTATGCCCAAAGACGCAAGGTGCTGGTCGGTGAAAATTTAGCCGAAAATATTCGCGAGACCATTGCTGCCGTAGTGGGACGCTCCATTGATATTTACTGTCCCGAAGGTGTGCATCAGGAAGAATGGGATCTGGCAGGTCTCTTTGAGTATGCCGAGAACCTCTATCTGCCCAATCATGAGCTTGATCCTGCCGATTATGAAGAAACAGGCCGCCAGGGTCTTAAAGAAGAGTTACTGGAAAAAACCATGGCGTACTATCAAAAGAGAGAAGAGGAACTGGGCAGCGAAACCCTTCGGGAAATTGAGCGTATTATACTCCTGCGTTTAGTAGATGAAAAGTGGATGGACCACCTGGACGCGATGGACCAACTGCGGGAAGGTATTGGCCTGAGGGCTTACGGTAACAAAAACCCTGTCATTGAATATAAATTTGAAGCCTTTGACATGTTCAATAACATGATCGCCACCATTCAGGACGATGTGGTTCGCTATGTCTTCCGGGTAAATGTGGCAACTCCTCAGGAAAGAAGCCAGCGGCAGGTGGTAGAAAACCGTTACGCCGAAGAGGGGGGCAGCCAACCTTTCCGCAAAGAAGCACAGGTTGGTCGAAATGATGATTGCCCCTGTGGCAGTGGTAAGAAGTATAAGAAATGCTGCGGTAAGAATGCTTAGGCAGTAATGCCAAACCCAAGAAAGGGTGGATACCAATGTTAGATTCAGAAGTAAGGCGCAGCCTGGAACAATTGGGCCAGCGTATCGAAGATTTGAGGGTTTCCCTTTGACATTGGCAGCCAGCAAGGGGAAATAAACAAGCTAGAAAATGAAATGCTGCAGCAAGGCTTTTGGGATAATTTAGAATACAGCCAGAAGGTCAGTCAGAAGCTGGCTTCCCTAAAGGATCGAGTCGGGGCCTTTAAGACCCTGGAGGGCTCCTTACAGGACTTAGAAGTGATGCTGGAACTTTGCCAGGAGGAACAGGACCTGCTGTTGGAGGAGGAATTTAGCACCGAGCTAAATTCCCTCTCCCAGCACCTGGAGGAAATGGAACTGGAAGTTATGCTATCCGGCCCCTATGACCGGGGAGATGCTATCTTAGCCCTGCACCCTGGTGCCGGCGGTACCGAATCTCAGGATTGGGCCCAGATGCTTCTGCGTATGTATACCCGTTATTGTGAAAACCACAACTTCAAGGTGGAAATATTAGACCTGCTTCCCGGCGACGAAGCGGGAATAAAAAGTGCTACCATTCAAGTTTCCGGTCCCAATGCATACGGTTACCTGCGCTGTGAAAAGGGTGTTCACCGTCTGGTCAGAATTTCCCCCTTTGATACGGCGGGACGCCGCCACACCTCCTTTGCCTCGGTGGATGTACTGCCGGTGGTGGATGACGAGGTGGAAGTCAACATTAAGCCGGAGGATTTAAGGATCGATACCTATCGTTCCGGCGGGGCCGGCGGCCAGCACGTCAACAAAACTGACTCGGCTGTGCGCATTACCCACCTGCCCACCGGTATTGTGGTGGCCTGCCAGAACGAACGCTCCCAGACCACCAACCGCCAGGCCGCCATGAAACTTTTAAAGGCCAAGCTGATTGACCTGGAGCTGCAGAAAAAGGAAGAGGAAATGCTGGCCCTCCGAGGCGAACACAAAGAAATTGCCTGGGGCAGCCAAATTCGCTCCTACGTCTTCCATCCCTACAGCCTAGCCAAGGACCACCGTACCGGAGTAGAAACCGGCAACGTCCAAGCCGTAATGGATGGCAACATAGAGTCCTTTATAACGGGATACCTTAAGAGTAAGGTTGAAACATAGGTGAATCTTAGAAACGGTTCCTTTGGCAGGGGTTTTGCTGCTAAAGGAACTTTTTTTGCCCTTAGCCCTTAGCCTTTTAGCTTAGGGGTATTACTTATGGAGTGACCATGAGCCGTGTGTTTAGGCGTTTTTATTGCGACGATGTAGATTTCATTGTCATTCTGAATGATAGCGAAGGATATTTTTCAGTGGGAAGTCGGTTTGTTCGACAAAAATTTTATTACATTGGAAGGATTTACTAGGTGGGAGGAGAAAAGTTATACAGTTGCGCTTAACCCAGCCCAAGGCAAAAGCTAACGACGAATACGAAATAGCATAAACAACTTCTGGGTATGATAAATTCTATAAACTAGCAGAATAACCTGAAAGGACCACATGATGATTTTACGTTTCATAAAAGATAACTTGGGTGTTACGGTTGGTGCTATTCTCACAGCCATTGCACTGGATGCCTTTTTAGTACCGGCCAAAATTGCTGCTGGGGGGCTCAGTGGGGTAGCCACCATTCTCTATCACCTATTAAATCTACCAGTTGGTCTAATGATGTTTATTATGAACGTGCCCCTCTTTATTTGGTCCTTTTTTCGACTGGGTTCAAGGTACAGTGTCAATTCCATTTATGGCACCGTTGCTTTATCTGTATTTATTGATTTATTTGCACCCTATATACCTTTATTAACGGAGGATTTACTATTAGCCTGTCTCTATGGCGGGGTATTAATGGGGCTTGGTTTGGGGCTGGTCTTTCGGTTCAATGGAACCACCGGCGGCACCGAATTATTGGCAGCCATTCTGAGGACCTATGTGGGTATCAACATCGGCCAACTTCTTTTCATTATTGATGGCCTGGTGGTAATCTGGGCCGGGTATGTCTTTCGTTCAGCGGAACTGGCCATGTATGCACTCATTGCCATTTTTCTCACAGCTTGGCTCATTGACCTTGTAATCGATGGCTTTAGTTCCG
Organism: Desulfotomaculum sp.; assembly: GCF_982386235.1. Taxonomy (NCBI): domain Bacteria; kingdom Bacillati; phylum Bacillota; class Clostridia; order Eubacteriales; family Desulfotomaculaceae; genus Desulfotomaculum; species Desulfotomaculum sp. The sequence goes on from NZ_CEVWQM010000026.1 coordinate 49,419, forward strand.
ACAAAGCCTTTATCATTATTACCCGTAAAGCGGATGCTATCAGTCAGGCCATCATTAAAGAACTAGACCGCAGTGCCACCGCCTGGAAGGCCCGTGGCATGTACAGCGGTGAGGAACAAGAAGTAATGATATCCGTAGTGGGTCGGGCCGAAGCTACCAGGCTAAAAGAAATTGTCAAAAATGAAGACCCCCGGGCCTTTATTATCCTGGCCAATGTCCATGAAGTGTTGGGAGAGGGGTTTAAGGAGCTAGAGAAGGCAGATTAACGAGACGGCCCTGAGCCGTGGGCCATAAGCCATGAGCGAATGGCATCTATTTTTGTTTTATTATAAAATTTGGAGGTAATCGAATGGAAGAAAAGATTCGGGATTTACAGCAAAGGGCTAAGGCCATGCGCCGCCACATTATAACCATGCTGGGCGAGGCTGGTTCTGGACACCCCGGCGGTTCACTGTCTGCTGCCGACATCGTTAGCGTACTTTACTTTGACACCATGAAGCTAGACCCAGAGAAGCCGGACTGGCCCGAGCGTGATCGGTTTGTACTGTCCAAAGGACATGCCGCACCGGTACTTTATGCCGCACTGGCCGAAAAGGGTTTCTTTCCCAAAGAAGAGCTCATGACACTGCGTAAACTGGGCAGCCGTTTGCAGGGGCACCCAGATATGAAAAAACTTCCCGGCGTAGAAATGTCCACTGGCTCTCTGGGCCAAGGCCTCTCCACTGCCATCGGCATGGCCCTGGGCCTGCGCTTAGGTGGCGGCCAGCAAAGGGTTTATGCCTTATTGGGAGACGGTGAAGTGCAGGAAGGCCAAATTTGGGAAGCAGCCATGGCGGCAAGCCATTTTAAACTGGACAACCTCACTGCCTTTTTAGACTACAACAACCTACAAATTGACGGTCCTGTGGATGTCGTGATGGACGTCGCCCCCCTTAACGACAAATGGCGTTCCTTCGGCTGGCATGTCCTACAAATTGACGGTCACGACATGGCACAAATTCTTCAGGCTTTAAAGGAAGCCCAAGCTACCAAAGGCAAACCCACCATGATTATCGCCAAAACCATCAAAGGCAAAGGCGTATCCTTCATGGAAAACCAAGTAGGCTGGCACGGCAATGCCCCAAAACCGGAGCAGGTGGAGCAGGCGCTGCAAGAACTGGCTTAGACTTTGGGGCAATCCTTATGAGTTGCTATTAGCTAAAGACTAAAAGCTAACAGCTAGACCCCCAAAGTCCTACCCAATAGCACGCAAGGAGGTTACATATTATGACAAAGAAAATCGCCACCCGGGATGCCTACGGGCAGGAACTAGTTCGCCTAGGAGCTGAAAATAAAGATATTGTGGTATTGGATGCAGACCTCTCCAAGTCCACAAAAACGCATGACTTTATGAAAAACTATCCCGATCGTTTCTTTAATATGGGTATTGCCGAGGCGAATATGATGGCCACGGCTGCTGGCTTAGCGGCGGTGGGCAAAATCCCCTTCGCCAGCACCTTTGCGATGTTTGCCACCGGCAGGGCCTTTGAGCAAATCCGCAATAGTATTTGCTATACTAAATTAAACGTAAAAATTGCTGCCACCCATGCAGGTGTTACTGTAGGAGAGGATGGCGGTTCCCACCAATCCATCGAAGATATTGCCATCATGAGGGCAATGCCGGGGATGACCGTGTTTGTGCCGGCCGATGCCGTGGAAACCGCTGCTGCCATCCGGGCCGCTGCGGAAATTAAGGGCCCTGTTTATATTCGCTTGGGCCGCTCCGGAGTACCGGTCATCCATGGCGAAAACTTTAAATTTATCCCAGGAGAGGCAGTTACCCTCAAGGAAGGTACCGACGTAGCTCTTATAGCAACAGGCATTATGGTTCCGGCTGCCTTGGAAGCCGCGCAAAAGCTAGCCGATCAGCACATCAATGCCATGGTGGTGGACATTCACACCATTAAACCGCTGGATATCGTTGCGGTGGTGGAAGCCGCACGCAAATGTGGGGCAGTGGTTACCGCCGAAGAACATTCCATCATTGGCGGCCTGGGCAGTGCCGTAGCCGAAACCCTGGCCGAACACTACCCCGTCCCATTACAAAGAGTAGGTGTCCGCGACACCTTTGGTGAATCAGGCAAACCCGAAGAACTCCTCAGCCACTTCGGCCTAACCGCCGATAATATAGCTGCGGCAGCCCAAAAAGCAATTGCCAGGGTGAAGCGGTAGGACCCCAAAAGAGTGCCCCTAAGCGGCACTCTTTTTCCATTTCTAACAAAAATAATCATTCGTCACGAAAATTTGACGTTTTTTAAAGGAATTTGCTTTTACCCTGTCGAACCCCGTTAGTTGGTACCTACATCTTTTTTCGAATCGAAAGGGTGTCAGAATGATACAGTTTTACAATGTCTCAAAGGTCTATGAAAATGGCGTCAAAGCCATTAGCGATCTAACCTTTCATATAAAAAAAGGCGATTTCGTTTTTTTGGTTGGCCCCAGTGGTGCCGGTAAGTCTACCTTGATTAAGCTCATCTTTCGGGAAGAGCTGCCCAGTCGAGGGCACGTCATGTTTAATGGTAGAAACACCGTCCGCATGAAGGGACGGGATGTTCCTTACATGCGTCGTAAAATAGGCATGGTTTTTCAGGATTTTCGCCTCTTACCTCAAAAAACTGCGGCTGAAAATGTAGCCTTTGCTTTGGAAATTACCGGGACTTCCGGCAAAGAGATCAAGCGAATCGTACCCCAGGTCTTAGAACAAGTGGGGCTAAAGGATAAAGGCAAACTGCTGCCCGGTCAAATGTCCGGTGGAGAACAGCAGCGGGTGGCCATTGCCCGCGCCATTGTCAATGAGCCACTTATGATTATTGCCGATGAACCAACAGGTAACCTGGATCCGGATACCTCCTGGGAAATTATGAAGCTCTTTCAAGATATTAACCGCCGGGGCACCACCATTCTCATGGCCACCCACGATTCAGATATTGTCAATACCATGAAGAAGCGTGTCATTGCCCTAAGCAATGGAAGTATGGTGCGGGATGAAGAGAGCGGGGTGTACCGCTGTGAATCTTAATACCCTAAAGTACTTTTTCAAGGAAACCTATCACGCCTTAACAAGAAACAGTTGGCTCTCCCTATCATCCATTGGCATTGTAACAGTATCCCTCATTATTCTGGGGGCATCGCTGCTGTTGGTGGTAAATGGCGAGAAGCTAACCAGTTCCATGGAAAGCAGCGTGGAAATTACGGCCTTTTTAAATGAAGATGTGGGCAAAGTGGAGCGGGATACCATCGAAGAGAAAATTAAAAAAACCCCCGAGGTGGCATCCGTCGAGTTTATCCCCAAAGAACAGGCTCTACAAGATATGAAAAAGAGCTTTGGCGATCGGGCCGAACTGCTGGAATCCATGGAAGACAGCAACCCCTTGCCCGATGCCTTTCGTGTAAAAACCACGGAAGCAGAGTCTGTGCCGTCTGTGGCCAAAGCCTTGGAAAAAATAGATGGTATCGAACAGGCCCGTTACGGACAAGGCGTGGTGGAAAAGCTCCTCACCATTACCCATTGGGTTCGCCTGGCCAGTGCCGCAACCTTAACACTGTTAACCCTGGCCGCTGGTTTCCTCATTGCCACCACCATCCGTATGTCCGTTTTTGCCCGCCGCCGGGAGATTGGTATCATGAAGATTTTAGGGGCCACCAACTGGTTTGTACGTTTTCCTTTTCTAATGGAAGGAATCATACTGGGTCTAACGGGTGGCTTGCTGGCCGTATTGGTGGTGGATTTGGGATACCTATCTCTAATCAAGAGACTGCAAATATCCATACCTTTTATTCAACTGATGACGGATCAAAATACCCTGTTGACCATCCTTGGTGGTATGATTGGCCTGGGCGTTCTGATTGGTGCCCTGGGCAGTTGGTTTTCACTTAGAAGATTTCTTAAAGTATAGTTTTGGAGGGATTTCGGTGCGATATCGTTGGCCACAAAGAATGATTGCCTTAACCTTGGGTTTGGCACTGCTGGCAGGAACGCCAGTTATGGCCGCCGCAACCTTGGATCAACAGTTAAACCAAGTCAGAAATCAGCTCAATCAAAAGAAAAATCAAGAACAGCAAAGCAAGAAAGAAGTGAAAGATTACTCCCAGCAGCTAGTTTCCATCAATCAGTCGATTGACCAAAAATTTGCTAGGATTAAAGAGTTGGAGTCTACCCTAACCAGTGCCATGAAGACACTGGAAAAAACAAAAAAAGATTTAGCTGAGTCGGAAGAAAGGTTAGAAGATAGCAACCAACAATTAAGAATGCGCGTTAAGGGCATGTACCAAAGCGGCCCAGTCAGCTACTTGGAGGTACTGCTAAACTCAGGTAGTTTTTCGGATTTTACGAACCGACTGGAATTCTTAACCCGCATGGTCGAAAGTGACAAGACCATCGTGGATCGCATCAGTAAAGAAAAGCAGCAGATAGAGGAGTACAAAAATTCCCTCGAGACCAGGGCCCGTCAGATTGCCAGCATGAAAAAAGAGCAGGAACAGGTGATGGCAACTTTAGCCCAGGCTCAAAAGGAAAAGACCGGCCTCCTCAAGGAAGCCCAACAGGATTTACAGAAAACTGCTGCTGAAGTGGATCGCTTAGAGGCCCAAGAAGATGCCATCCTAAGGCAAATTGCCCAGCAAAATGCCCAAAAGGGCGGCAGCTACAGTGGAGGCGTCTTTAGTTGGCCAGTGCCTGGCCATAGCAGCATCTCATCACCCTTTGGCTACCGGATACACCCCATTTTGAAGGAGAAACGCTTCCACGCGGGGATTGATATTCCAGCCCCCACCGGTACCAGTGTCATTGCTCCGGCTGAAGGCACCGTTATTTTCTCCGGGACCATGACCGGTTATGGTAAAGTGGTAATGATTGACCACGGTGGTGAGGTGGTAAGCTTGTACGGTCACCTTTCAGCCCAACTCGTTAGCAATGGCCAGACAATTGCCAAGGGAGCCACCATTGCCCGGGTTGGTAGCACAGGCATGTCCACAGGTCCCCACTTACACTTTGAAGTGCGTAAAAATGGATCGGCAGTGAGCCCACATAACTACCTATAAAAGTAAAAGCCGGGGGACCCCCGGCTTTCTTTGGCACTATCGGAAGGAATAAGATTTTAAGGATTAGTATAAAAAAGCGAAGGCTTACGCCAAGCTTTTCTAACCCTATTAATAAACCAATTACTGGAAAATTCTTTGTAATGAACTGCAAATTATTGTAGTATAATACATGTGTAGAAGAAAAGCGACGGGCGGGTGTTAGAGTGAAGAGAGATTCATTGGCCTTCTGGGGTAAACTCACCATTGTATTGGCTTCTCTGGTATTTGCCATCATGTTATTGGTGGGCGGTACCTTGGCAGCCAATTACAAAGGCTTAGGAAATTTAATCAAAGTGGTAACCCTGGTAAAGAGCCAGTATTTATTTGAGATTGCACCGGAGCAAATTGTCGAGGGGGCCATTAAAGGTGTGGTAGAGTCCTTGGACGACCCCTATTCCACTTACCTGGATAAGAAAACCTTTTCAGCCCTGCAGGAGCAAATACGAGGTTCCTTTGGCGGCATCGGTGTGCTGGTGGGAGTAAAGGGCCACTATTTAACAGTTGTTAAACCCTTTCCCAATACACCGGCGGCCGAAAAGGATATTAGAGCCGGTGACATGATTACCGCCATTGATAACAAACCAGCCAAGGACATGGATACCGAAACCGCGGTCAATCTCATGCGGGGGCCAGTGGGTACCTCCGTGGAGTTAACCATTCTCCGGGAGGGGGTCAAGGATCCTTTTCCGGTACAATTAACCCGGGAAGAAATTAGCGTGCCTACCGTCGAGGGGAAAATGGTTCCCAAGGAAGATCATATGGGCTACATTATGATTAGCCAGTTTACTGAAAATACGGGTGACGAAGTGGTAAAAACCCTAGTGGATCTAAAGGGGCAGGGGATGAAGGGGCTCGTCTTGGATTTACGGGATAATCCGGGCGGCGAACTGAACTCTGCGATCAAGATTGTTGACCAATTCCTAGATGAAGGGCCCATTGTTCATATTGATTTTCGCATCGGCAGGGATCACACTTTTAATGCCGAGCCGGATAAACTAAACATGCCCTTGGTAGTGCTGGTAAACAAAGGCAGTGCCAGTGCCTCCGAGATCCTGGCTGGCGCTATTAAAGACGCCGGAGTAGGCACACTGGTGGGTACCAAAACCTTTGGCAAAGGCATCGTCCAGACCGTATTCCCCCTGGACAGCGGTGCCGGGCTTAAACTAACTACCGCCCGCTACCTCACACCAAAGAAAAACGACATCCATAAAAAGGGCGTCGCCCCGGATGTCGTGATTGACCAAGAAGTGACCGCCCAAGAGGATAAGCAGCTGGATACTGCACTGAGGATATTGAGGGAGAAGATGGCTTCCTAGGCTTAAGGGTATTCCTTGCAGGTCGGCTATTAGCCATTCGCTTTTAAAAGCGAATGGCTAGAAGCGAATGGCTAAACGCTAATCGAGGTGTCTCCATGTTCCCTATTTTTGATATAACGCCAATACTATTCCAAACCTTAGCGATGGTTTTTTTAGAACCACAGATTTTGCAGTTGTTTCTAGTGGTGTTGGCCATCGTGGCCCTGCAGTATTACCGCATGGGTAAGGCGAAGGAAAGGATGTTTGGGCTAAAACCCCGCAGCCCCTGGCGGGATGTGTTGATTGCCACAGGCTTTGGGCTGGTGGGTGGTATTATGGCCAGCTACATTATGGTCTTTGTGGGACTAACGCTGTCCGGTTCAGGCTTAATCTACCTTTGGCCCCTGGCCATTTTGTTGATGTTAATAGATGCCCGATTTTTATGCTTTGCCTATGCCGGCGGCATATTGGCCCTCAGTTCCCTCATCTTTGGTTGGCCCAAGATAAGTGTACCGCAAATTCTCGGTCTGGTAGCTATTTTGCATTTTATAGAGGCCTTTTTAATCTGGGTCAGCGGTCACTTGGGTGCCATGCCTGTTTTTATTAAAAACGCCCAGGGTAAAGTGGTGGGAGGCTTTGCCCTGCAAAAATTTTGGCCCATTCCCCTGACTGTCATGGTCGTCATCGGGCAGACCAGCATCCCCGCCGGAGGCATCAGTATGCCAGATTGGTGGCCCTTAATCAAAGGTGATCTGGGGAGCAATGTGGATAACATGATCTATTCCCTCATGCCAGTGGTGGCCGGGTTAGGCTATGGTGACCTTGCCGCAGCCCGCAGCCCCAAACAAAAGGGGAAGATCTCGGCAGTCTTACTGGCTTTATACAGTGTAATTTTATTGCTACTGGCAGTTTTGGCAGATCGTCAGCCCTTCATAGGGATTATCGCAGCACTTTTTTCACCCCTGGGACATGAACTGCTCATCTACCTGGGCAGGCGCATGGAAGCTGGCAAGTCCATTTATAGCACCACCGGCGAGGGGGTAAAAATACTGGACGTGGTGCCTGGCTACCCAGCCTGGCAGGCAGGAATCCGCTCCGGTGACGTCATCTTAGAGGTCAACGGCATGGCTGTAGGCAGCCGTCAAGGCCTGGAATTTGCCCTGGGTGTTTATAACAAGGTACAAATTACCTACTACTCCCAGGCAGCAAAACAGGTCTACCGTGAAGGCATCGACTACGGGGCAAAGGAAATGTTAGGTCTCCTCCCAGTTCCCGAAGGAAATGAAGAGGTGTTCATGGAACTCTCCACCAACGGACCCCTACGCAGGTGGTTGAACAACCGCTTTACGAGGGACAGGAAGTGAAGGCAATGAGCCAGAGGGCCGTCATACCAGCCAATTGCTAACGGCTAAAAGCTAAAGGTCCATGGCCAATACAAAAAGGGAGTGTCGTCGCTACAAAAAGTAGCAGCAACACTCCCTTGATCGTTTACCGAATATAACTACCTTATATAATTACCTTGAACGGCTGGCCAATTTAGTCATCAGCCGAGCCAGCACGGCTTGTTCATCCTTGTCAGCCACATCCCACAGTTCCTTAACAGCCCTTTGCTCAGGATTAGCCGGTTGAACATTTTCAGCTAAAATGGTACCGGCGGTCATGGCATATTGTTGTACCTTATCCCGGGAAAGCCCCAATTCCTCCGCAAACTCCATGGCCTGACCAAGATACTTTTTCCAATTATCCCAACTGGTATTAGCCTTTGATAAATCCAGCATATGCATCCTCCTCATTTCCTCTTTACCTATAGTTTGGCGGAGGACCAATAAAATATGCATGATGGGAAAAAGTTTATAGCCATTAGCCTCAAAATGGCCATGGGACGTGGGCTTTTTAGCCGTCAGCCATCCGCCTTCAGCTTTTGGGCGAGTAGGTATTCCTTAAGGGGTGGGCTGTTAACCATAAACAAAAGTAGGGGCCGACCTTTGGTCGACCCGTTCCCTGGCTATTCCACAATCTTCCATGCCCCTGCTGGTGCCTCTGGCGGCATGAACAACCGCAGCCACCATCCGTTTAAACGGCTGTAACCTTGTCAATGGAAGCAATCTAATTTATTATAATTTTTATATACTAGCAAGAAATACCCTTAATCCAAAAAGCTGACGGCTAATACAGGAGGTTTTTATGTCTTTAGAACAAATGGCAAAGGATATGCAAAACTGCACCCGCTGTGGCTTGGCGAATGGAAGAACAAATCTTGTTTTTGGTGTCGGCAATCCCAAGGCCACCCTCATGATAATCGGGGAAGGACCTGGGCAAGACGAGGATAAACAGGGCCTGCCCTTTGTGGGCCGGGCCGGGCAACTTTTAGATCGGATATTGGCAGCCATTGACCTAACCAGGGAGGAAGTATATATCGCCAACGTGGTCAAATGCCGCCCCCCCAACAACCGTGTACCCACCAGGGAGGAGGCCAAGGCTTGTCTGCCCTACCTATATCGGCAAATTGAGCTTGTCCAGGCCAAGATCATTGTGCTGCTGGGCAACACGGCCCTGCAAAACCTAATCAGCCCCGCAGCCACCATTACCAGAACCAGGGGCCAATGGTTGGAAAGTAAAAGCGGCATCAAAATTATCGCCTCCTTTCACCCAGCCGCAGTTCTTAGAGACCCCCAAAAACGTCGCCCAGTCTGGGAAGATTTCCAGATGGTGCGGGAGGAGTATCGCCGGCTTATGAGCAATTCCTAGGAATTAGCCTTGGATCAGAGCCATCAGTTCCTGGCAGTTTTAGCCAGTGCGGATGGCTGATTTTAACATTGACCGAAATGTTATAATATCTAATGGATAGAAGGTAGGTGATACCCTTGGAATTTAACTTAAAATCAGAGTTTAGCCCTCGGGGCGATCAGCCGCGGGCCATTGAGCAACTTATCACGGGCATTAATCAGGGCCAAAAACACCAGGTATTGTTGGGTGCTACCGGTACGGGCAAGACCTTTACCATGGCCAACATCATCCAACAGGTCAAGCGGCCGACCCTGATCCTGGCACCCAACAAAACCCTGGCAGCACAGTTGTGCAGTGAAATGAAAGAGTTTTTCCCGGAAAACTCCGTTGAATATTTCGTTAGTTACTTTGACTATTACCAACCAGAGGCTTACATTCCCCATACCGATACTTACATTGAAAAGGATTCCTCCCTCAACGACGAAATTGACAAACTGCGCCACTCCGCCACCACTGCCCTATTGGAGCGGCGGGATGTTATTATCGTAGCCAGTGTTTCCTGTATCTATGGTTTAGGTAATCCGGAAACCTACCGAGATTTGGTGTTGTCCCTGCGGGTCGGGGGTACCTACGACCGGGATGCCATCCTGCGTAAGCTGGTGGATATACAATACGAAAGAAACGACATTAACTTCAGCCGGGGCAAATTCCGGGTGCGGGGCGATGTCATAGAAATATTTCCCGCCAACGCCAGTGAAAGGGCCTTGCGGGTGGAGATGTTTGGGGATGAAGTGGAACGTCTGTTGGAAATAGACGTGCTGACCGGCGAGATTTTAGGGCAAAGGCAACATATTGCCGTGTTCCCCGCCAGTCACTTTGTCACCGATGAGGATAATATGAAAAGGGCCATTGCCACCATTGAAGCAGAACTGGAGCAGCGGTTAAGGGAACTAAGAGATGCCGACAAACTGTTGGAAGCCCAGCGACTGGAGCAGCGCACCCGCTACGATCTGGAAATGATGGCCGAAGTGGGCTTTTGCTCTGGTATTGAGAACTACTCCAGACACCTAACCGGACGGGCTCCCGGCGAATCACCCTTTACCCTGCTGGACTTCTTCCCAGAGGATTGGTTGCTTGTCATCGACGAATCCCATGTGGCGGTACCCCAGGTTGGTGCCATGTACGAGGGGGACCGTTCCAGAAAAACCACTCTGGTAGAGCATGGCTTCCGCCTGCCCTCGGCCCTGGATAATCGCCCCTTAAAGTTTCAGGAATTTGAAGCCAGGGTTAACCAAGTGATCTACGTATCCGCTACCCCGGGTAACTATGAATTTAAGCACCAAGAGCAAATCGTAGAACAAATTATTCGTCCCACCGGTCTGCTGGACCCGGAAATCACGATCAAACCCACCAAGGGCCAAATTGACGATCTGCTGGGTGAAATTCGAATTAGGGTGGAGCGGGACGAAAGGGTCCTGGTAACCACCCTGACCAAAAAAATGGCCGAGGATCTTACGGACTACTTTAAAGAAAACGGCGTGCGGGTACGCTATCTGCACTCAGATATCCATACCATGGAACGAATGGAGATTCTCCGCGACCTACGCTTGGGCACCTTCGATGTGCTGGTGGGCATCAACCTGCTCCGAGAGGGCTTAGACCTACCAGAAGTCAGTCTGGTGGCCATTCTGGATGCCGACAAAGAAGGCTACCTGCGTTCCGAACGATCCCTTATTCAGACCATCGGCCGGGCTGCCCGTAACGCCGAAGGACGAGTGATTATGTATGCGGACAAGCTGACCGACTCCATGAAAAAAGCCATTGGCGAAACCAATCGCCGTCGCAAAATTCAAATGGAGCACAACCAAAAGCACAACATCACCCCGGAAACAGTCCGCAAGGCAGTAAGGGATATTATCGAAGCAACCAGAGCCGCCGAAGAAAAAGCACCCTACATCGCCCAAAGCAAAGCCGGCAAAATGACCAAGACCGAGCTGAAGAAAATGATTGCCAAACTGGAAAAAGAAATGAAAGAATCCGCCAGACACCTAGAATTTGAACGGGCAGCCCAATTAAGGGACGCCCTGATCGAGCTGCGTCTGCAGCTTAGGGGCGACAAGAACATTAAGCCGGCGATACCGGAGATTGAGTATTAGCCATCAGCCGTTAGCCTTTTGGGCTTATGGCTATGGGTTAGCACAAACCAAGGCCTGATAACCGACGTAGAAAGCTAACTCATCGAACCTAGCGGGGGACAGTCCCCGCCCCCAAAGCCAGACCACCTTGAGGGGCCTGTCCCCCACCAAACAAAGATAGTCCAGATAGTGGGGCATTCACGAAGTGACAGGGTAAGTCCCCAGGCACCCTATACAAAAGCACCCACCAAGGGTGCTTTATACTTGTTTCATAATGAATATAAATATTACAAATACCGTACAAATGTTCTGATAGCCATTGTCTTTTTCCCATTAATAAAGTATAACTTTATATATAAAGGTACCAAACAAAGGAGCTAACACCAAAATGTCCGACCAAATCCTAATTCGTGGGGCACGGTCCCACAACCTGAAAAACATCGATGTGGATATCCCCCGGGATAAGCTGGTAGTGATTACCGGGCTTTCCGGTTCCGGCAAATCCTCCCTGGCCTTCGACACCATCTATGCCGAAGGTCAGCGTCGCTATGTGGAATCCCTGTCTGCCTATGCACGGCAATTCCTGGGGCAAATGAATAAACCGGACGTTGATTATATAGAAGGCCTTTCTCCGGCCATTTCCATCGATCAAAAGACCACCAGCCATAACCCACGTTCCACCGTGGGCACCGTAACGGAGATTTACGATTACCTGAGGCTGCTCTTTGCCAGGGTGGGCCGGGCCCACTGCCCCAAATGCGGCCAGTCCATTAGCCAGCAGACCATCCAGCAGATGGTGGACCAGCTCATGGCCATGCCTGAAGGCACCAAGCTGCAGCTGCTGGCCCCGGTGATTCGGGGTAAAAAGGGTGAACATGTTAAAATCTTTGAGGACATCAAGAAAAGCGGCTTTGTGCGGGTGCGGGTGGACGGAGAAATCTATGAAATCACCGAAGCACCTCCATTGGATAAGAAAAAGAAGCACACCATCGAAATTGTGGTGGACCGCATGATCATCCGCCCCGGCAGTGAGAAACGGCTGGCAGATTCCCTGGAAACCGCCCTTAAGCAAAGCGAAGGCATCGCTATAGCTGCGGTCATAGATGGCGAGGAACTTACCTTTTCCGAGAACTTCGCCTGCTCCGATTGCGGTATCAATATCAGTGAAATCAGTCCCAGGCTTTTTTCCTTCAACACCCCCCACGGGGCCTGCCCGTCCTGCACGGGTCTGGGGTTTAACCATGAGTTTGATCTGGAGTTAATTATACCGGACAAGGGCAAAAGTATCCAAGAAGGAGCCATTGAAGGCTGGCACAAGGGCAATATTGCCGCAGCCTACCTGGCTGGCGTGGCAGAAAAATATGATTTCAGTCTGGACACACCGATGGAAGAACTTTCAGATAAACATATGAAAGTGATCCTTTACGGCACGGGCCAGGAAAAGGTGAATTTTAATTATGTCGATAGCTATGGGCACCGGCATCGTTATGAAGTGCCCTTTGAAGGCATTATCGGCAACTTGACCCGCCGTTACCGGGAGACCCAGTCCGATTCCATGCGGGAAGAGTTTGAAAAATACATGAGTATCAAACCCTGCCCCAGTTGTCAGGGTGCCAGGCTCAAGCCGGAGGCCCTGGCAGTGAAGATCGGGGCGAAGGATATTGCCTCTGTCACCACCCTATCGGTGTCAGAGGCCCTAAAATTCTTTAAAAACCTGGATTTTACTGAAAAGGAGAAAATGATCGCCCGACAGATTCTTAAAGAGATTAACGAACGGCTAGGTTTCCTGGTCAATGTGGGACTGGATTACCTAACCCTGGGCCGGGCAGCAGGCACCCTTTCCGGCGGCGAGGCCCAACGCATTCGCTTGGCCACCCAAATCGGTTCCGGTCTGATGGGCGTACTCTATATTTTAGACGAGCCCAGCATTGGCCTGCACCAGCGGGATAACGAAAGGCTCATTGCCACCCTGGAACGGCTGCGGGATTTGGGCAACACCCTGATCGTGGTGGAGCACGACGAAGATACCATTCGGGTGGCGGATCACATCATTGATATTGGGCCACGGGCCGGTCGCTTGGGCGGACAGGTGGTGGCTGCCGGCACCATGGCAGATATCATGCAAGTTCCAGAATCCCTCACCGGACAGTACCTCAGCGGTAAGAAATTTATCCCGGTACCCCTTAGCCGTCGTCCGGTTAAAGAAGAAAAGCTTGCCATTAAAGGAGCTGCAGCAAACAACCTAAAAAACATTGATGTAGAGATTCCCCTGGGGGACTTTGTTTGTATCACGGGGGTTTCCGGTTCCGGCAAGAGCAGCCTAATTAACGAAATTCTTTACAAAGCCCTGGCCCATAAACTGCACCGGGCCAAGGCCAAACCCGGCGAACATCTTGGCATTGAGGGTATCGAACACTTGGAAAAAGTCATTGATGTCAACCAGTCACCCATTGGCCGTACCCCCCGATCCAACCCTGCCACCTATACCGGGCTATTTACGGATATTCGGGATTTATTTACCCAAATGCCCGAGGCCAAGGTAAGGGGCTATAAGCCCGGCCGCTTTAGTTTTAATGTTAAAGGTGGCCGCTGTGAGGCCTGCCAGGGTGACGGCATCATTAAAATTGAAATGCATTTCCTGCCGGATGTTTACGTACCCTGCGAAGTTTGTAAGGGTATGCGCTACAATCGGGAAACCTTGGAAGTAAAATACAAGGGTAAAAGCATCGCCGACGTACTGCATATGGAAGTAGATGAGGCTGTGGAATTCTTCGCCAACATCCCAAAAATCCACCGCCGCCTGAAAACCCTGCAGGATGTGGGTCTTGGCTATGTCCGTTTAGGTCAGCCAGCAACGGAACTCTCCGGCGGCGAAGCCCAGCGGGTCAAGTTAGCCACCGAACTAAGCCGCCGCAGCAACGGGGGCACCATCTACATCCTGGATGAACCCACCACTGGTTTGCACACCGACGATATTGCCAGACTGCTGGAGGTACTGCACCGCCTGGTGGACAACGGCAGCACCGTAGTGGTCATCGAACACAACCTGGATGTCATCAAAACCGCCGACCAAATCATCGACCTTGGCCCCGAAGGCGGCGACAAAGGCGGCACCCTGGTGGCCACCGGCAGCCCCGAAGAAATCTGCCAAGTCAAAGCCTCCTACACCGGCCGCTTTCTCAAGCCGGTTTTGGAACGCGACCGCCAGCGAACCATTGCAGCCATAGAGAGCGGCGAAGTATCAGCCCTCATCATCAGTGCCTAAACAACCCCCGTAATCCTTGAGATTACGAGGTCAAATGTCATATTATGCTAATAACATGATTGGACGGTATGATATAATAAAACCAAGGTTAAAGAAGAAATGAGGGGATGATATTGGATAAGCTGATTGCCATAGGGCAAATATTCAATAATTATTCCGAAATAGTTGCTGTCTATTTGTTTGGTTCCTTTAATGAAAATCCCAAACATGCCAGGGACATAGATTTGGCGGTGTTAACCAAGAATGGTTCATTAAAGCCAGTGAACTTATACATGGAACTTTACCCGAGCTTGGTTAAAATATTCAGTCCCCTGGATGTTGATTTGTTATTTTTGCAAAATGCCCCCCTTGCAATAGCCTTTGAAATTATCAGCCAAGGAAAGGTAATTTACTCTTCTGACGAGGATATGCGCACAGATTACGAGTTCCTTATTTCCGGTCGGTATATGGATTTTAAATATCATCTGGAACGCGGTTACAATG